>CAXTDO010000113.1:0-10982 GCA_964242315.1 uncultured Flavihumibacter sp. | reverse complement strand
CTCGGCGCCTTGCCAGACATTTGTACGACGCCTTTCTTTTATTAATCCAATAGTCGTGGCCTTCCAATGGAAGATGTACATTTTCCACTTCACTGGTTTTGTTATACAGGCTATAGACATTTTTTATGTACGGGTATTCCACATCAGGGGTATTCTTCGTCCAGTCTTTACCGTCAGAAACCAGCAACATAGGTCGGGGTGCGGCAAGCGCGGCAATTTCAACATTATTTGTTTGAAAATCTTTGTTTCTATGAACAGGCATGCCACTTTCACAACTATAGCCGCCAAAGAAATGTGCGGATACCATCACTACCGGAACAGACACCGCGATACGCTTATCCAGCGCCGTGAGTAAAAAAGTTTGTGTTCCCCCACCCGATTCACCGCTGACGCCGATGCGCTTTGGGTCTACGCCCGGCAGGGTAAGCAGGAAATCAATGGACCGCTGGCTGTTATGAATCTGCATTTCGAGTGCACGCGGATGCTTATGCGAACATTGATCTGCATCACCATAACCGATCATATCGTAGGCCAGCACTATTGCTCCCATGCGGGCCAGTGTGGCACAGCGTTTCTGAACGTATTCCTTAAAACGCGGATTGTCTCCATGGCCATGTGGCGCCAGTATAGCGGCGTAAGATTTTTGTGTTTGAATGGGGCGGTACAAATTGCCCGTTACAAAAAAGCCAGGCAGGCTTTCGAAAGCTACGTTCTCCACTGTGTAGCCGTTGTAATTTTTTTTGCTGTGAATGATAGGCTTGAGCGGGGTATTGGCAGGCAGGTCAGTAATGTCAGATCCTTTTATAATGTTCTGCCGGATAAGTGATGCACGTTTCTCCCAGCTTTGGCGATCGTTATAGGTTGCGGCCATTTTTATGAGGGCGGCTTTGCCTTCAGCTTCGGTAAAGAAAGCACCGCGGCATAGCATGGTGGTGTCTACATCCTGGGCGTGCAGGTTATAAAATTGAAGTGCCATAACGAGCAGCAATACGGGTTTCTGATTCATGTAAAGATTTGTAATACAATATAGTAAATTTTGACTTTCACAGGAGATGGTGTTTTTATAACCACGGAGGAAAGGCCGAGGTACTACGGAGGAACATTCTCAGTGGACCTCCGTGGTACCTCGGCCTTTCCTCCGTGGTTATAAAAACACTACCACCCGGGATTCTGCTGCAGGTTAACCGCTTTGTTCAACTCGCTTTGAGGAAACGGGAACCGGTAATTCTTCTCGACAAAAACCCTGTTCTCCACGGTTACCACCTGGTAAGTATAGGTAGAACCGGTTTTTGTAATCACAATGCCTGAAACCGGCTTATTAAAAAACTCTTCCCCCTTCTTCCATCTTCTCACATCAAAGAAGCGATGCTCTTCAAAGCATAGCTCTACCCTTCTTTCGTTCTGGATACGAAGCCTCATGCTATCTTTTGAAAGTGCGGCAGGCAAAGCGGGCATTCCGGCTCTTGCTCTTACCTGGTTAACATTGGTATACACGTCCGCTACAGGTCCCTGCACTTCATTCAGTGCTTCAGCATAATTCAACAATACTTCGGCATACCTGAAATGCACCCAGGGCCTTCTGAGACTACTGGCAGTATTAACCGCCCAATTGGCCGCATCATAAAGGAATTTGCGCATATAGTAGCCCGTTTTAGTGGTGTTAACATTGGTAATGATGTTATCTTTGCCACCAACAAATGTCTCCACTACTTTTGGCGACTTAAAAACGGAACCATTGTACATGATAAACAGGCCCAAACGGTTGTCGCGATTGGCATAAGGATCGTTTTTATTATAGCCGGATGTTGCATCGGTGATCGGCTTGCCAGTTGTTTTCATTTCAAAAGCATCTACCAGTTCCTGCGTCGGGTTGGTTCTGCCCCTGGCGCCATCATAGCTGATAGGTGCATTCGCACTTTCTATTACATTTACATTGTCTGCTACGGAAGCAAACAGCACTTCTGCGTTATAAGCCTGCGAGGTGTAATTCCATATATTCGTAAACTGGGCGGCAGGCAACAACGAATGTTTATTAAGGCTTATGATAGCTTTGGCGGCGTCTGCGGCTTTTTGCCATTTTGTTACATCGCCTGTTGGATTATTTAACGGACTGGCGGCATATAACAGTGTTCTGGCCTTGATGGCCATGGCAGCGGTTTGGGAAGCTCTTCCCTTATCAGCAATTGCCTGGTCGGTTATTGATGGTAGTAAAACGGCAGCGGCAGAATCGCAGTCCGACACGATCTGGTTTACCGTTTCATCGAAAGTGTTTCTCGGTAGATCCAGATTTTCCGTGGGGCCGAATGAACGGTTTGCAATGATGATTGCCCCATATCTTTTAAAAAGTTCAAAGTGATAATAGGCCCGCAGGAAGAAAGCTTCACCTCTTAACGCCGGGATATCAGTTGCCGGATTTATTTTACTGGTAAGGCTTCTTTCGAGGAAGAGATTTGTTCTGCGGATGTAGTTGTACATATTGGCATACTGGTCATCGAGGGTGCGAAGGGGTCCCCAGGTACCGTTATTAAAGATATTTATGGTGGAACCCTGGTTAGAGTTAACCGCTTCATCGGAAGCGGCTGCAAGCAAAGCGCCATCCGTAAGGTCATATCTTCGAAGTATACCCAGGTAGGCGTTGTTAAGAAATCCACGTGCCAGCCGGTCTGAGGTCCATACGTCTTCCTCCCTTACGCTGCCATCAGTATAATCGAAACTGAGATAATCCTTCTTACAGCCAGAGGCAGCAAAGAATATAAGCAGCAGCACCGCCAGTGAAGATCGTAATGTAAAATGGTTCTTATTCATAATATAAAGCAGTCAATGTTATTAATGTCAGGCTGGTAATCAGAAGGTGGTTCTTAAGCCAACGCTATACGTTTTAAGATATGGGTACTGGTCTCCCCTGCCCGCACCGGGAATCTCAGGATCTACATCAAGATCAAGCTTGGTAAAAGTGAGGGTATTAAAACCGCCTACATAAAACCTAGTTTTCTTGATATGATATTTGTTCAGAAAAGCCCGGGGCAGCGAAAAGCCCACTTCGATGTACTTTAAGCGCAGGTAATCTGCCGACCTTCTCCAGAAATCGGAAGCGGCCGTATTGTTTCCACGGTCTACCAGACCTACACGGGGGTATTTTGCGGTAGCCGCAGTTGCAGCCGTCCATCGGCCGTCGTATGTTTCCTGGTTAAAAGAGAAGGGGCCGCTGTTTACAAGTCCCTGTATGTCTATTGACCTTCCTTTAACGCCCTGCCATTGTGTAGAGAAGTCTATTCCCTTAAAAGTAATGGTGTTGCCAAATCCGAAATACACGTTAGGAAGATCTCTTTTGTTTACCCTTACACGATCAAAGTTATCAATGATACCATCGGGCTTGCCATTGATACTTCCTACATCTTTGTATTTTACATCACCTGGTATGATACGTCCGAAAAATGACTGGCTTGGACTCGCATTTATCTGGGCCTGGTCCTTAAATAATCCGTCAGACAGGAATATGAGGGAAGAACCCGCTACCTTGCCGATCGTTTTTTGATAGTCAGGTATACCACTCTGCCCGTTTTGCGAGATTATTTTGTCGCTCGTTAAAATGATATTACCATTCAGCGAAATATTGAATTTGCCCACCTGTTTTGAAAAACCCATATCGAATTCGATCCCTTTGCTGTCAACGATTCCCTGGTTAACTGTTCCAAGCGTTTGGCCGATGATGCTGGGAATAACTGCATCGGTAAGGATGCCGCTCCTGTGTGCCTTGTACACATCAGCAGATAAATAGAAAGCGTTTTTAAAAAGCTTTAACTCTACGCCCAGGTCGGTTGTTGTAATTGTTTCCCAGGTTATGAGCGGATTGCCGAGGCTGCTTTCGTTGGCAGACGGCGTTGCTGAAAAGCCCGTTCCGAAAACATATCCGCCACCGGTGGTATTACGTGCAAAGAAACTTTCAAAGGGGAAGCGGTTACCGCCAATGTCGCTATTACCTGCCGAGCCGTAAGAGCCACGAAGTTTTAAATAACCAAGCAGGTTACCTGCTTTCATAAACTTTTCTTCTGTAACAACCCATCCTGCCGATGCTGCCGGAAAGAAACCATAGCGGCTGCCGGGAGGAAAGTTCTCCGAGCCGGAATAACTGCTTACCAATCCCACATAATATTTGTTTTTGAAATTATAATCGGCACGCGCCGCTAAGCCCTGCCCGCGAAAGTCGAGCCTTTCCGGGGAGGCATTCACATAACGCTGGCCCTTAAACGAAGCCTGGATGGTATGGTTGCCAAAAACGCGGTCATAATCCAGGCCGGCCCATATTTCATTACGGCGGTTGTTATTTGTAAAGGCCGCACTTCTGTAGCCAAGAGGTGTTTTAGTGCGGAACAATTGCGGCGTGGCTACGTTAAAATCATATACTTCATAATCACGATTCAGGCCTGCTGAATAAGTACCGGAAGCATCGTAACTGAAGTTGATATTGGCCGATAATCCACGAAGCCAGAAGTCGAGCTTTTGCCTGGCCACTACCGAAGTGAGCAACACACGATCTATAGCGGTCGTATATCCCCTGTCAGCAATCATTCCAAGGGGATTGTTTCTGTATTCTGTAGTTCCCCCGTAAGAGCCATTTGCATTACGGATTGGAAAATAGTTGGGCGGCGTGTTATATAAAGTACTTAATACGGTATTGATACCATCGCCCGGGTTAAGCCTGTTCTCTGAGCGCCCGCCTGCATACAGGCTGATCAACAGGTTCTTGTTCACATCAAAATCAATATTACCCCTGAAATTAAAACGCTTGAAACCGGTGTTTGAATTGAAATCGTCTGTCTTTGCCCCTTTCAGGATGCCCTGTTGATCGAAGTAGCTAAGCAAAAGAAAATAACGAAGTGTATTGTTGCCTCCTTCGGCCGACAGCACATAACGCTGGATCGCGGAGTTTTTATTAAGGAACTGATCCGTATAATTATTGACAGGGTATTTGAAAAGATCGCTGCCGTTTTTATAACCGTTCAATGCAGCGGTATCATAGGTAACGGCATTGTTGTCATTAAGCCTTGCCTCGTTATACAGGCTGGCAAACTGGTAAGAGCTTAACGGTTTGATGATATTATCCACCTGTTGTATTCCACCCTGCACATCCACGTTGATACCTGAGCGCACAGCACTTCCTTTTCTTGTTGTTACCAATACTACGCCATGACCCGCGCTTAACCCGTAATAGGCCAGTGCAGCCGCGTCTTTCAACACGGTGATACTTTCTATTTCATTAAGGTCCATGTCCTGGAAGTCACGCAACACACCATCTACAAGTATCCTGGCCCCGGTACTGCCGTATGAGGAACGGCCTCTTACAAACATACTGGCATTGTCATTGCCCGGACGGTTATCTGTCTGCTGAATATATAACCCTGAAATTCTGCCGGCAAGTGAATTTATAAGATTACTCAGTGGTACCTGCGGCAGGTCACCGGTTTTGTAGGAACTCATTGCAGCAGTGATCTCTCTTCTCTTTCGAACACCAAACGGAATTACAACATTGTCGTCCTCACCTGCATCGGTAAGCGCAAGTTGTAACGCTACATTCGTGTTGGCAAGGGCATCCAGTACCAACTGTGTAGTGAGATAACCTTCTTTTTTAATGATAGCAATATCTTTCACTTCCGCTTTAATAGAAAACCTGCCTGCCTGATCGGTCAGCACCACCGTATTTTTTTCCTGTATTTCTATGCTTGCTCCAGCAAGAGGCTTCTTGTTACCGTCGGTTACCGTTCCCGAGTACGTGCTCATAATAACTTTTGCATCCTGTGCCCAAAGCGACAGTTGATTGTGGGTTACCAGGAACGAGAAAATCAGTAGAATCTTAAGAGAATTCATTAGACAAATTATTTCAGTGAATTACACTATTAGTTTGATTGCATTGTAAGAACCCGTTACCACCCTTCGTTCTGCTTCAAAATACCATTGCTTTTGTCTATTTCAGCACGCGGTATGGGATATATGAACATTCTTGGATTGAATTCCCTTTGATAAAGGGCGGGCAAAGGAACTACGCTGTAAGTGAAGCCGGTAGCGGTTTTAACAACATCCATTGCGTTGATGGTAGCTTTTATTGTTTCCCCGTCTTTCCATCGTAGCAGGTCCCACCACCTTACCTCTTCAAAGGCAAGCTCTACAGCCCTTTCGTTACGAATGCGCGCTCTCATCTGATCTTTAGTGAGACCGGTGGGAAGGTCGGGCATGCCTGCACGCTTGCGGATCTGGTTTACATAAGTATATACATCAGATACCGGCCCCTCAGCTTCGTTAAGTGCTTCTGCATAGCTTAACAATACTTCTCCATAACGAAAAAAAATAAAGTTAATATAGGCGGTGGCTGTTGTACCTCCTTTAAAAACCTCGGGCCACAATTTCCTGCAGTAGTAGCGGGTACGGGTAGTGCTTGCCGCGGCCGGCTGATAGTCCGTACCCCCATCATACATCTGTATTTTTCGTGACTGCCAGGTAAGGTCATTATAAATCAGGTTAGCATAAAACCGGGGGTCCCTGTTTTTATAAGGATCCTGCGGGTTGTAGCCTGATGTAGGATCGGAGATAGGTTTACCATTAGCCATCTCGTACAAATCCACATGATTCTGGGATGGATTGAGCAGGCCCTGTGTTCCACCCGAACTTGGTGGTACCACAAAATCATTAAGAAATCCGGAAAAGCTCCGCGGGCCACGTACTTTAATCAGTATATATTCCCTTGAATTTGCCTCATTCGACTGGTTGAGCAACGTTGCATAGTTATCAAACAGTGAATATTTGTTACTGCTGATGATAACTTTGGCAGCATCGGCAGCCTTTTTCCATTTTGCCGCAGTGCCTGAAGGATTACGAAGAGGGCTTGCATCCAGCATCAGCAATTTAAGCCGGAGCGCTCTTACGGCTCCAGTTGTTGGTCTTCCGTAGTTCGAAACGCTCCAGGCTGTTTCCGGTGCATATATGATACCGGAAGGTGGAGCAAAGGTCTCGGTGGTAAATATCTGTTCCGCCTCATCAAGATCTTTAAGGATGAAATTAACCGTTTCTTCGTAGGTGTTGCGGGGAAGATCTATATTGTCTGTTAAGCCTGGCGCCTTATCCAGTAATATCACGCCGCCAAATCTTTTTACAAGCTCAAAATAATACATGCCCCGTAAAAAAAGTTGCTGTGCCTTTATTAGTTTGGGGCTCTGCAGATTCGTCCAGGGAACTGAGTCCATTCTGGAAAGGAATACATTTATATTACGGATACCCTGGTACATACGGGTATACACACCGACCACATCAGTGGCGTTCGGGTCCAGGAACTTTCCCAGTGTCATTATAGAAATAAAAGGGTAAGAATCGGAAGCACCTGAAGCAACGGCTTCATCACAGAACTGTCCGGTAGTACCTTTGTATCCCTGGCTCATACGGCCGTATTCATCTAATGTAAAATTAAAGGAGTTATCGGCAAAACGGGATGCGAGCACAGGGTCGCCAAATACATTATCGCCTGTAATCGGTGCCCCGGGATCACGTTGAAGGAAATCTTTTTTACAACCGGTGATCAAAATAATGAACACCAGAAAAAATAAAGTAGCTGAAAATTTCATGGTATGCAATGTTTAACGCTGCTGTTAAAATGTAACGTTTGCTCCGAGATTGAAAATTTTTGTTACGGGATAACTGAATACAGGATTATTGAAAGAAGACTGGTCGCTAAGGATGGATGTGTTAATAGCATTCTCGGGATCAAGGCCAATGAATTTCGTCCAGGTTTTTAAATTCTGACCGTTGAAATAAATCCTGATCCCTTCTATTTTAATTCTCTGCAACAGTGCTTTCGGAAGCTGGTACGACAATTCGATGTTTCTTAACTTAACATAGGATGCATCCTGTAAAAGAAAAGAGTTGGTTACATAACTGGGGTTGCCACCGGTAGATCCCGTTCTCATTACAGGCCATTTTGCTTTGAGGTTATTTTCAGGAGTCCACCTGTCATACATCTGTTCGTAATACTGGTTACGTCCATTACCATCAAATTGCACGTTAGCGCTTACTTTATTGGCACCCTGCAACAGGGCGGAAATGGTGAAGGCTTTATAGGTTACACTTGGTTCTATTCCAAAGACGTTTTGTGGAACGTCAGCATAGCCGATGGCTACACGGTCCTGGTCATCAATAACGCCATCACCGTTTGTATCCTGATACTTAAGATCGCCGGGGATTATCTGAGAACCCACTTTGCTTATGGGACTTTTAGCTATTTCATCCAATGACTGATAAAAGCCTATAAACTGGTAACCGCGGAACTGCCCGATAGCATAGCCGGTATTTTTCAGGTTGGCAGCAAGGTTAAGTGGCTCATCTGTTTTTACTACTTTATTTTCAGCATGAGTGAACTGTGCGTTGAAACCAAATTTCCAGTTACCCTTCGTCTCATGATAGTTTACCTCTATTTCATAACCCTTGTTATAATTTTCACCGTAGTTGGTGAAAGGTTGTGTCTCTCCGTAGATAGCCGGTGCCGAATTATTTTTTGGCAACAGTATGTCGTATCGCTTTTCATCAAAAAGGTCAACGTTAACAGAGAGTTTGTTATTAAAACTGTTTGTTTCAATACCTATATTTCTTTTTATCGACTTTTCCCATGTTACCAGGGGATTTCCCGCCTTGCTATGCCATACTACCGGATTGTTGGTTATGGTAGACGGGTAACCAAACTGCACCTGATTGTTTATCGGTGTTAATCCGCCGCCGACACCGGTTGTGTTGCCGCCATTGGAATATTCGTCCAGGTAAAGAAAACGTGTGTTACCTACATTACCATAACCTATCAATCCGTATGATCCACGGATTTTCATATAGTTCAGGAACCTGACATTCTTCATGAATTTTTCTTCTGTAACGGTCCAGCCTCCAGACACCGCGGGGAACAATCCATAACGTTCGTTCTTGGGATAATTTTCAGAGCCGTTATAGGAACCGTTTAATTCGAAGAAGTATTTACTCTTGAAATTGTAAGTCATTCTTAAAACCAACCCTTCATTGGCAAAGGGAGCCTGTGCCCCTTCGGAGCCTCTTAACTCACGCTGACCGACAAACGTAGCATTAACGGTATGATCACCGATTGCCTTAGTGTAATTCAGTGCAGCCTGTAAGTTTGTTTTGATGTAACCCGAACGAAAAGTGGTAGGTGCATTCAGCGGATCTTCAAATGACCCCCTGCTCAACACCAGTTGCTTGGTGGCCCGGATAAGTTCATAACCTGCAGCGGAACCGGTTTGCAGGCGTCCTCCTGAAATATAAGCATCATAGGCGAAGGTTACTTTAGCTGTAAGCCCTTTGGTAATAGCATCCAGTTTTTGATCCAGAACAAATACACTTTCAATTGCATTAACATCGGTACTTACATAACCGCTCCGCTTAAGAATGCCATATGGGTTAAATGTGTTTACACCCAGCTTACCTATATCTTCAACCTGGTTGTACGTTTCGTCCAATTGTCTCATCTCAGGAGTGGTAGGATTTGTGTACTCCGGGAAAAACGGAAGACCCCATGCAGGGATAGCCGTAATTCTGCTTACCAGTCCGCCGATACCGGCACGCTGCCTGTTGAAAAGATTGCCGTTTCCTGCATTACCCGTAGGAGAATACCTGTTCTCCAGGCGACCGGCCAGCCTTAAGCTAAGGTTCGTAGTTTTAGTAATGGTGAAGTCGAGGTTTGACCTGAAGTTGTAGCGTGTGTAGGTAGGCGTTGTTTTATAACCCGACGGCGTTTTAAATTCCTTAAACATGCCGTCTTCAAACAGGTACCCTACGGATACAAAGTATTTCGTCATCCTCGATCCGCCGGTGAAATTGAGGTTGTGCTGGGTTTTGTTCCAGCTTTCCCTGGTGAGGGCCTTGTACCAGTTAACATCAGGATACAGTAAAGGGTCACCGGTTTTATTTTTAAAAGTTTCCAGGTCGTCTGCTGAGAAAAGCTTTTTATAACCGGCAGGAACAAGGTTATATTTTATCATGTTTTCTTCGCCTTCGTTATGAAGAAAAGCACTGCGGTAAGCATCCAGGAACTGCGGCAGCTTTGTTGAACGCACCTGCGCTGCATTACCTGAGTAAGAAACCCTTGCCTTACCTGATTTACCTGCCTTGGTGGTAACGATGATTACCCCGTTTGCACCTTTGATACCAAACAAAGCGGTAGAAGAGGCATCTTTTAAAATGCTTATAGATTCAATTTCGTTGGGATCAATATCACCGAAGCCCTGCCGCTCCACACCATCAACGATGATCAGCGCAGCCGAATTGGTAGAAGCACGGCCACGAATAAAGATATCAGCACCATTATCGCCCGGCAAGCCGGAGCGTTGCTGTGAAAACAATCCTGGCACCCTTCCTACCAGCGAATTGGTGGCATCGGAAACGGGCGACTTAACAATGTCTTTTCCGGAAACGGTGCTGATGGCAGCGGTTTGTTCCTTTTTCTTTTGGGTGCCATATCCTATTACCACTACCGTATTTAAATTGTTGTTACCTGCCGACAGCCGCACGGTTATATTATTGCCTGCGCCCACCACCACTTCTTTATCGTTGAAACCGATATAGCTAAAAACAAGTGTGCTTCCAGTGTTGGCATTGATCGCAAACAGGCCGTCTTTGTCGGAAGTTACGCCGGTTCTTGTTCCCTTAACAGAAACCGATACGCCGTTAAGAACGGTACTATCTTCCGCGCCTATTATTTTTCCTGTTATTCTTTTTTGCTGTGCAAGAGTGGATAAGGAGATGAGTGATATGAAAGACAGCATCACGATTTTAATCACAGACATAGCAGTTATTTTAGTTAAGCAGGTGTTAAAAATAACAAATTAATTGAATCGGCGAAGTCTGTTACTTAAAATTCTGATTAAAAAAATCGTGTTCAAGATTTTTTTAAACACAGAGGGCACTGAGGGAGGAAACACAGAGGTCGCAGAGAACATCCT
>CAXTDO010000112.1:0-10993 GCA_964242315.1 uncultured Flavihumibacter sp. | reverse complement strand
TTGTAACACACTATGTCATTTTCACTTGCTATCTGGTCTATCATATCGGTGGTTACAATTGTTTTAACCACCATGTCGTTCTCCTGTGCCAGTTTTTTTTCCTTACGGGCTTCGATCATATAGTTGAAAGCGAGCACTGCTGTCTGGTTGCCGTTCATCAGCACCCAGTTGCCGTTGCGGTCTTTAACGCCGATACCTACACGATCCGCATCAGGATCGGTTCCTAGTAAGATGTCCGCATCAAGGGCTCTGGCTTTTTGTAAACCGATATTCATAGCCTCACTTTCTTCAGGATTTGGATATACCACTGTCGGGAAATTACCATCGGGTGTTGCCTGTTCATCAACGATAGTAACATTGGTGAATCCAAAACGCTTCAACACTTCCGGCACCAGTTTAATACCCGTTCCATGTATGGGCGTGTAAACAATCTTAAGATCGTGCTGGCGTTCTATCACTTCGGGATATACACTCAGGCTTTTTACCATTTCATAATATTGTTCATCCATGGCAGCGCCTATCAACGTGATGTTATCTTCTCCACCGCTCCACTTTACATCATCTACAGAAGCTATTTTTTCCACTTCTTTAATTACATTTTTATCATCAGGCGGAACGAGCTGACCTCCGTCATTCCAATATGCTTTGTATCCGTTGTATTCCTTTGGATTATGAGAAGCAGTACAGATTACGCCCCCGTTGCACTCCAGTTGACGGATGGCAAAAGACAGTTCCGGAGTAGGACGTAACGATTCAAACAAATACACTTTTATTCCATTGGCTCCAAATACGTTGGCGGTTGTTTCCGCAAAGAAGCGGCTGTTATTGCGACTGTCGTGCGCTATAGCTACTTTTATCTCACCATCATTCTGTTGTTTAAGATAATTGGCAAATCCCTGAGTAGCCATGCCGATGGTATATTTATTGATGCGGTTGGTACCTACGCCCATGATACCGCGTAAACCGCCTGTTCCAAATTCAAGATTTTTATAAAAGCTTTCTGTGAGCTCGTCCGGACTTTCCTTTTGCAATCTGGTAATTTCATCTCTTGTTGCCTGGTCGTAGCCATCGGTTAGCCAACTGTTAATTTTATCCTGAATAATTGGATCCATAAATTTCGATTTAAGGTTTGAAGTTATATAATTTTATCATTTGTCCGGCTGTTAACAACAGCAAAACGTATTTTTGCCCGAAGCAAATTGAATTTAGTGTACCATCCGACAAAAAAGTGCCTCATTGTTTATATCCTTGTCTTCTTCGCCTTATTTTCAAATGCCCAGGTTCAACCAATTGATTCTTTAGTACTCTCAGGTAAATCGCCGTCATTGGTTCGTGGTAACGGCAAAGGATATGTTGACAATAAAAGAATTCTGGTGGTTTCTGCCGCGAATGTAAGTCTTTGGACGATCTCCTTCATCGCTCTTAACAAAAGCTGGTATGCTAATTATCCCAGGTCATCATTTCATTTTTTTAATGATAATGCCGAATGGAACCAGATGGATAAGACGGGACACCTCTGGACTGATTATCACATTGCAAGGTTATCTTCTGAAATGTGGAAATGGACCGGTTTGAATGATAAGAAATCAGTGATCCTTGGCGGTGTAAGTAGTGTAGCCTACCAGAGTATTATTGAGATACAGGACGGTTTCTCAAGTGAATGGGGTTTTAGCTGGGGCGATATGGCAGCTAACGTAGCAGGAGCGGCAACTTTCGTTGCACAGGAACTTGGCTGGGAAGAGCAACGTATTCAGATAAAACTAAGCTACTGGCCTTATAAGTACCCGGCCGACCTGGTTGGCCGCAGGGACCAGTTGTTTGGAAAAAGCTGGAATGAAAGAATCCTCAAAGACTACAATTCACAAACTTACTGGGCAAGTGCGAATATCAAAAGTTTTTTTCCTGCTTCCTCCATTCCAGGATGGTTAGGTGTTTGTGTTGGCTATGGATCTGATGGGATGGTTGGTGGAAGAACGAACATCTGGACGGATAAGTCAGGAATTGTTTTTAACCGGACAGATATCCAAAGGGTGCGACGTTTTTATCTTTCCGTCGATGCTGATCTTACAAAAATCAAGACAAACAGCGGCTTGCTCAAAACCGTTTTTTACGTGCTGAATATGATCAAGGTGCCGGCACCGGCGCTTGAGGTTAATTCAACGGGTGGGATGAGGTTGCACTATTTGAAGTTTTAGGTCTGAACTGTGATTAAGCTGATTAAATGATGGACTATGATTGTTTTAAGTCATAGTCCATCATTTAATCAGCTTAATCACAGTTCCAAACTACACCAAATAGGCCCCCAACACCTTAACTTCATCCACCTCGACAAATATATGCTCCTGCAAAGTACTCGCCAGTGAGATGCCTACATAATCGGAGGTAACCGGAAACAATTTGTGGCTTCGCTCTACCAACGTCAGCGTCTGTATTTTTTTCGGATGAAAAGCAAGAAAGGGTTTCAGTGCATATAATAATGTTTTACCTGAATTGGTAACATCATCTATCAGGATAATAATCGCATCATCAAAGTTTATTTCCGCGTTCAGTACAATTTCTTCCGGATGCCTTTTGTTTAATGTGACCTCTATCACTCTGATCGGTCCTTTGTAAATATCTTTCAAAAAACCGGCAATGACATTTGCAAGCACCACCCCGTTTTCCTGGATACCTGCCAGAATTAATTCACCTGCTTCCTCCATATTTTGTTCAACGATTTCATAGGCCATCCGCTGTAATTTTTTAGAAGCGGTAGCAGCACTTAAAATATAATTCCGTGTTTCTGTCATACTTCTTTTTTACAGCCGAAAAATTACAACAAAACAGTGACTGAATGCTAAAACACCTAATTTAGCTTCATTAATTCCTATGTATGCAGGTGTTGTGGCAAATTCTGTTTGTTATTGTGGTGGGTGTTGCCATCTGGTTGTTTTTTCGAAAAGCAAAAGAGATCAGGCGCAATATATTATTAGGTAAAGATGAAGATTATAGCGGGGAACCAGGCCGCCGCTGGAAAAATGTGTTGTTGCTGGCATTAGGACAAAAAAAGATGTTCCGCAAACCCCTGGTGGCAGTGATGCATTTTATTATTTATGCAGGTTTCATCATCATAAATATAGAAGTGCTGGAGATAGCGCTGGACGGATTATTTGGCACTCACCGCATGTTTGCGCCAATCCTGGGTAGCTTCTACCCTTTCTTAATAAATGGTTTTGAGTTGCTGGCCTTGGGTGTTATCATTGTCTGCATTGCATTTCTGATCAGACGAAATGTGCTGAAATTAAAACGTTTTATAAGTCGCGACCTTAACGGGTGGCCGCGTAGCGACGCCAACTATATCCTTATCACGGAAATAATATTAATGACATTGTTCCTGACTATGAATGCTACAGACACGATGCTGCAGGAAAGAAATTATGGTCATTACGCGTCACATCTTACAGGTAACTTTTTATTTTCATCTTTTCTTCATCCACTCTTCAGCGGCATGAGCGATGGTGCCTTAATGGGCTTGGAAAGAACCTGCTGGTGGCTTCATATACTCGGCATTTTTGCATTTCTTAATTACCTTCCTTACTCAAAGCATTTGCATATATTACTGGCGTTTCCTAATGCTTACTATACCCGGCTCCTGCCAAAGGGACGCATGAAAAATATGCCCGACATTCAAAACGAAGTGCTGTATGCCATGCAGCCGGAACTGGCGCCCACGGAAACTGCCGCTCCGGGAAAATTTGGCGCTAAAGATATTATGGATCTTAGCTGGCGAAATATATTGGATGCTTATTCATGCACCGAATGCGGAAGGTGCAGCGCTGCCTGTCCGGCGACAATAACCGGTAAGAAACTGTCTCCGCGCAAGATTATGATGGATACAAGAGACCGAACGGAAGCTGTATCTAAGAATATTAATAAAAATGGTTCGTTTACAGATGACGGAAAGAGCCTGTTGCACGATTATATTAGTGTAGAAGAACTGCGCGCCTGTACTACCTGTAATGCGTGCGTGGAGGAGTGCCCGGTAAGTATCAGTCCGCTGGAGATAATTTTGGAGCTCCGCCGCTCCCTGATCATGGAAGAAAGCAATGCCCCGCAGGAATGGAATGGCATGTTCAGCAATGTAGAAAATAATTTTGCACCCTGGAAGTTTTCACCGGAAGATAGAGACGGGTGGGTTAATGGTTAATTATTAATGATTAATGATTAACGGAGAGGGTATGAAATTTTAGGTGTATTTTTTGAAATGAAAACGCTTCCCGTTAATAATTGATCATTAATAATTAAATCTGTTTTGTTCGACAAGTTAATACTCCTTTCCTCATTCGTATTCCTCGTCATCCTTGCATTATTCATTAACAACAGATCAATGGCTTCAAAAACATACTCTTTACTGGCTTTGGGAGACTCTTATACGATAGGCGAAGGCGTTGCTTTGTATGAAAGCTTCGCTTATCAGACAATACAACTGCTTCGTAAAGCAGGAAACAATTTTAACGCACCTGAAATCATCGCAAGAACGGGATGGACAACTGATGATCTTAAGAAAGGCATTCGTAATAATATCTTTCAAACCAGCTACAATTTTGTTTCATTACTGATAGGAGTCAATGACCAGTTCCAGGGTAAAAGTATTAAAGAGTATGCTGATAATTTTGAACTGTTACTGAAACAATCCATCATCTTTGCAGCTAATAACCCGTCGAACGTTTTGGTATTTTCCATTCCTGACTGGGGAAAAACACCTTTTGCATCAGGCAGGGACCAGCAGCTTATCACCAGAGAAATAAGTGAGTTTAATAAAATAAATGAAAGCATAACCCTTCAGTATAATGCGAGGTATATCTCTATAACCGAACAAACAGATGGTTCGATAGATCTGGCATCACTTGCTGCGGACCAGTTACATCCATCAAAAAAAGAGTACGCCAAATGGGCAAACCGTCTTGCGGATGAAATTCAAAAGTCACTCGCATGAGTACTGCATTTAAATTAAACAGAAAGGAAACTTTTTCGGTAAGTATGGTCATATTCATAGGTTTCTTTTATTTGTCATCCCTTGTCTCAGCATTGTTCCAAACAGGTACCATACCGGCAATGAGATTGTTTGGAGTAACAGAAATTAAATTCCTTGTCCTTGGTTTGTTTTATTGGATTGGGGCGATAGCTTTCTTCAGGGTAAGGACCGGTGGATGGGTCATCTGCACTGCAACGTTATTAAACTTTGTTGTAGTAGTTTTCCAGTTTGTCGTATCCGTTTCACAATCTCCAAAATTCGATGGCTTTGCAGCAATTATTGTAGCCAGCTTCCTGCTTGTAGTGGCAGCCTTTCTTTTTCTATTCAGTAAAGAGACAAGAAACAAATTCACTGTAAGCAATAAAAGTTATTTATTTGTTATCTGCGTTTATGGAGTGTTGTTAGTAGCTACTTTTTTGGTGTAATTATCTGAACCGTTGATGCAAATGATTTAAATGATGGCATGATCTTACTTCTAACAGCAAGATCTATATTAAATTATAAACTTACAAATTTATCATGCCCATCATTTAGATCATTTGCATCAACGGTTCAGACTGTTACCCACAATGGAACTAACACCCAAATAACCCACCAGCACAGCGGCAATCCACCCAACGACACTCATCCACAATGGATGTTTATAATCACTTACCAGCCTCATTTTCATGGCGGCTAACAATACAATGACCAACGATACCGGCAATATCAATCCGTTTAATGCACCCACAAGAATCAACACTTTAACGGGACGACCCACCGCTGCAAATATCATCGTTGATATAACAATAAACATTATGGTTACTAACCTGTGATTTTTATCCAGCCAGGGATGAAGGCTACGCAGAAAAGAAACAGACGTGTATGCAGAACCGACTACCGACGTGATAGCCGCGCTCCATAACACTATGCCGAAAATACGATAGCCGATTTCACCGGCAGCAATACTAAATACCGATGCAGCCGGATTGGCACTGTTTAATGTTACACCGCCTACTACAACGCCGAGTGTTGCAAGAAATAATAACACCCGCATTGCAGACGCCAGCAGTATCGCGTTCACACTACTTTTCGACACCTGTGGAAGATACCCGAGCCCTTTTATACCTGCATCCAGTAAACGATGCGCACCCGCAAAACTAATATATCCGCCGACCGTGCCGCCGACGATTGTCAAAATAGCGGTGGTATCAATCACCTGAGGAAAAAAAGTATGATGGATGGCAGCGCCTATTGGTGGGTGAGAACTGATAGCTACATATAAAGTAAGCGCGATCATTACAAAGCCCAGCACTTTTGAAAAAACATCCATTGCTGTGCCGGCTTCTTTAAACCAGAATATAACGATGGCAATTAATGCACTGATGACAGCCCCCTGGAGCGTGTCCATTCCCGATAGTACGTTGATGCCAAGTCCGGCGCCTGCTACATTGCCTATGTTAAATGCAATGCCGCCCATCACTACAAGAAGGGTTAACACAAATCCCAGTCCCGGCAATAATTTGTTTGCAAGATCCTGCGCCCTTAAGCCTGAAACGGAAATGATTCTCCAGATGTTAAGCTGAGCGGCAACATCTACCAGTATGGATATCAGTATCACGAATCCGAAACTGCTGAGTAACTGACTGGTGAAAACGGTAGTCTGGGTAATAAATCCAGGCCCGATAGCTGATGTAGCCATTAGAAAGGCGGCTCCCAGCAATGCACTTTTGTTATGAAAGATTGTCTTATCAGGGTTGTTTGATATGGACATGATGCCGGCTCAATGTTTTGTATATGTTTTCCGCAAATTGCAAAGCATGAATCCCGTCACCATGTATACAGATGGTCTCAGCTTTTACAGTAGCATTGCTGCCATCAGCGGTTGTAACGGTGCCTTCCTGTAACATCTGCAACACCTGCATAGTAGCTTGTTCTGCATTTTCTATCAGGGCATTGGCAGCGGTTCTTGGGGTAAGCGATCCATTGGCCTGGTAAGTTCTGTCGGCAAAAACTTCATTGGCTGTTTTTAAGCCGCGTTGTTCGGCAGCACGGATCAACTCGCTACCCGACAACCCGTACAGAACAAGACTGTCATCAAAATCAATCACTGCATTGCAAATGGCATCAGCCACCGACCTTTCCTTGGCCGCGATATTGTATAAAGCGCCATGTGGCTTTACATGATGCATTTTAGTACGGTACGCTTTTAAAAAAGCGTACAACGCACCCAGTTGGTATAACACAATATCATAAATTTTTTCGGGTGACAGCAGCATGTTCCTGCGGCCAAAATTTTCTTTGTCGTAGAAACCGGGATGCGCGCCGATGGCCGTTTTCTTTGCAATGGCAGCTTCAACCAAATGATGCATCGTAGTGGCATCACCTGCATGAAAACCACAGGCAAGATTAACGGAACTTGCATATTGCAACAAAGCGATATCCTTTTCTATATGATAAGGATACAGGTGGGTGCTTTCCCCCATATCGCAGTTAAGATCTACGCTCAGCATATGCCCTGTTTAAATTTTCTGTACAGCCCCTTTGCCATATCTGTATCTCATGTTGCTGGAAAAACAATTGTTCTTCTGCTTCACTAATAGCAACCTCTTTGAAATGAATGGCATCGCCCGGACGAAGTTGCGCCAGTTTAGGAAGATGGGTTGATATTATATGACCTATCCTCGGGTATCCACCTGTGGTTTGATGATCGGCCATCAGTACTATCATGGTACCATTCGGCAATAATTGCATAGTGCCAAAACTAACAGCGCAGGAAACCATTTCCTTTCTTTGATTGAGGTGTAACGGGTTGCCTTTCAACTGGTAACCCATCCTGTCTGATGATGACCGGATGCTAAAACTACTTTCACCAAGAGTTTCTTTTGATTCGCTGGTAAGTTCGTCCCATTCATATCCCTTTATAAAAGAGATTTCGTTTGGTTGTTTGTATACCTTGCTTACATCTGCTCTCCAGCGTAATATCTGGACGTTGTTGTCGGACTTAAATAATGAAGAAACACATTTCTCGCTTTGTTTGAAAAATAACTCGTCGCCCTTTTCCAGCCTCCTTCCTTTCCAGCCACCAATGCCTGCCTTTAGATTAGTACTGTAACTGTTCAACCACTTGTCGATCTGAAAGCCGCCTTGTACGGACAGGTAGGCACGGGCGCCGTGTTTGCATACCGGGAATTGTAACACGGTATTTTTCCTGATGAGGATGGGTTGCCAGCCTGGTAACGGTTCTTCATTTAGTCCTGCAGTAAAGTCGGCGCCGGTTATACTTATCAAAGCATCCTGTTCAAACAATATCTGCGGACCGGGATAATGAATTTCTATCACAGCTTCATTCACATCATTGCCGGCAAGTATGTTGGCCATCGTTGCAGCAAAGCGATCCATTGCACCGCCCGTGTTGATGCCAAAATTTGCCTGTCCCGTTCGGCCAATATCCTGGATAGTGTCGAGGATGCCAGGCTTTATAATTACAATAGACATTAATACTTAATTTTTGATCACGGCTTTGATAACCGCGCTAACTCTTTTAGATTGATCTCATAAAACTGAACCCTGTCGCCGGGTTTTATTATAAGTGAATTAGCCTTTAGTTTGTTAAATAACTTTATAGGCGTTCGGCCTATAATTTGCCAGCCGCCCGGGGAATCAACAGGGTAAATACCTGTCTGACTGCCTGCCAGTCCCACACTTCCCGACGGAACAACTGCTCTTTGTTTTTCTTTTCTTGGGATAGTGATGCGCTCGTCTATTGAAGCCATATATGGAAAGCCGGGTTGAAAACCGATCATATACACACGATAAATGATGGAAGTGTGTAACCTGACTATGTCGGCCACCTGCAGATTTTTTTCATTGGCAACGAATAAAATGTCAAGCGCTACCGACGGGTCATAGCAAACAGGTACCCGCTTTACCAGCGTATCCCTATCCACAATAGAAGATTTTTCGTAAGCTTCACTGAGTTTATCACGGATAAACTCAAAAACGGTCCTTTCCGGGTGGTACCTGAGCTTTATCTGTGTGGCATCATAAATAACCGATAGGGAGCTGTAAGCAATTACAATATCTTTTAAACCTTCGAAGGGGTTTTGCTGTAGCCAGTATTGCATCGCCATCACTTTCTTATTCAACGCCTCCAGGATAACGTTCCCAAAGTCGATAGTGCTTGCAGAATCACCAATAGGAAAAATTTTATATTCAGTCATTAATAGCGACAGTTTAATTCCAGGCTTGCATTGTTAACTGTATGTAATCACGCAAATTACATCATTTTCTAAATTATGAAGCCGGAAGTAGCATCACTTGGACTAATGGTTAGTTGTTACTTGTTAATTGTTAATGCTTATTACAATTAACAAGTAACAATTAACCATTAACCATTAGCTCCGTGGTTAAAATAAATCCGGACCATCGTTTAATTAAACCGATGTTTGCTTTTCGAACCTATCAAAACAGAACGAACCAAGGATCTGTACCCACAAGTTTCTCAAAAGGGTTGTAACACCCTGTTATAATGGTATGAATTTTTTATTTTCATCCTATTACATTAAAATTGCACGTTAAGAATGTGTATAATAGAATCATTTTTAATTAAAATAATATTTATTAAAGGGCATAATGAATTTTATAACAGTTAAACCGTTATAGAAGTAACCCTACAATCAGTTCATGTAAATCGGGTACGATTGACAGGAAATTAATAAGCAATATATGGCGAAGAATTTATTGATAGTGGAAAGTCCTGCGAAAGCTAAAACTATAGAAAAGATACTCGGGGAGGATTTTGAAGTAAAAAGTTGCTACGGGCATATTCGCGACCTGGAGAAAGACGACATGGGCATTGATATAAAAAATAATTACAAGCCACGTTATAAAGTTCCGGAGGACAAAGAAAAGATTGTGAAAGAGTTGAAAGGACTGGCCAAAAAATCAGGTGAAGTATGGCTGGCGACGGATGAGGACCGTGAAGGCGAAGCGATCAGTTGGCATCTTTGCGAGGTTTTAGGGCTGGACCCCGGTATAACCAAACGAATCGTTTTTCATGAAATTACCAAGCCTGCCATCCAGAACGCAGTACTTCATCCGAGGTTACTGGATATGAACCTGGTAAATGCACAGCAGGCTCGCCGTATCCTGGACAGGATCGTAGGCTTTGAGCTGAGCCCGGTTTTATGGAAGAAAATGAGCATGCGCAATAATCTAAGCGCAGGACGGGTTCAAAGCGTGGCAGTAAGATTAATTGCTGAAAGAGAAAGAGAGATCAACGGGTTTACACCTGTTAGTTCCTTCAGGGTGGAAGCTTTTTTCACAGCTAAAGACTTAAATGGCAAACCGGTAACTTTTAAAGCCGAAGGCAACAAATTCTCTACCGTTGAAAAAGCGGAAGAATTTCTGAAAAGCTGTATGAAAGCAGTTTACACGGTGAGAGACATCCAGGTGAAGCCGGCTAAGAAATCTCCGGCGGCACCATTTACCACTTCTACCCTTCAACAGGAAGCATCGCGTAAAATGGGCTATTCCGTTAGCAAGACCATGCTGTTAGCACAAAAACTATATGAAAGTGGTAAGATTACTTACATGCGAACAGATAGTGTAAGTTTAAGTGAAACCTCCATAGATGATATCACCAAACAAATCAACAGCCAGTACGGGCAACGTTATCTCAAAATCAGGAAATACAAGAACAAAAACGAATCGGCACAGGAAGCGCATGAGGCTATACGCCCCACCTACATGGAAAACACCACCGTTGAGGACTCAGATACAAAGCGCCTGTATGAATTGATCTGGAAACGAACCATTGCCTCCCAGATGGCCGACGCAGAACTGGAAAAAACTACCGCTAAAATTACTATTTCCACCAATAAGGAAGATCTTACCGCACAGGGCGAAGTGCTGAAATTCGACGGCTTTTTAAAAGTATATACCGAAGATCGCGATGATGACGAGACCCTTGATGAAGAATCTACCGAAGGCATGCTG
>CAXTDO010000111.1:0-10997 GCA_964242315.1 uncultured Flavihumibacter sp. | reverse complement strand
GTTGTGCAGGTTCTGAATAAATATACGGAAATTTTTTTACCACCTCTTTTGTCTCAAGCCCAATCTTGCTTCTGTTGTAATAAGCAAAAAATACAGAGTTGAGCGTTGCTAACAGACATTCTGAAGGTATCTCCGGAATCCAGATGGCCAGGCATTCCTTATCCAAAACCAATTGCTGTTCTGAAATAGTAAAATTCTGTGTTTGATATTTGATTGCCGAAATTATGAGTCCTTTATTTACTATTAAAGGTTCGGAATTTTTCACCCAAGTAT
Organism: uncultured Flavihumibacter sp.; assembly: GCA_964242315.1. GTDB lineage: Bacteria > Bacteroidota > Bacteroidia > Chitinophagales > Chitinophagaceae > JADCRZ01. Next base: position 10,724 of record CAXTDO010000111.1, on the reverse strand, counting down.
CTATGTCCGGTCTCAGATAATAACGATGAATATCTGTAGATTTTACCACAGGGACAACATCCGGACCTTGTTCTGTATAGTTTAGCTTGCTGGTTCCCTGTAGAAAAGCAGGCTCCCATGTTGGCAATATTTTTTCCTGTTCCCTGAATCTGTTTTCTATTCTACTCTCAAGTGCTTCCAGTTGTTCTAATTCATTATCCTTTTCAATAATAATCAAAGGTTCTTCTAATTCCTGCTCTTCCAATTCTTCAGAATAGTCAAGTTCTTTAAGGAACTGCTCGTTTACGGCATATTCAATTGCTTTTGCATTTTTCATGGAAGGGAAACTAATTGCCAACCCTACTATTGGAACAGAAGAAAGGACTGGCTTAGTGTCTGTTGGCTGAGGATCCAACAAATAAATAAGTAAAAGGGCCTGTGTTTGCGGGCGAGCCTCTTTTATGCGTACCGGACTTGGTTTATCTACATTTAATACGTTTTTTCCATTCTCTTTAGCATCCTTTTTGGTTTCATCGAGCGCTTTTTCTATCTCTTCATCTGTCAGATCAATGTATTCGTGTATGGGATCAATAATGTGCGATTTGTTAATAGTGTAATAACCGGATTCAGGAGTGAAATCACTTCTTTTTGTAAGACCTACCGTAATGTCACTATTTATTTTTATTAATCTATCTGTGGTTGTGTTATTAATCAAAACAATGGTCCAGTCAGTAATCAAACCATATCTTTGCTGTTCGTCTATAAACCGGTTTATCAGGTTTACGTTAAAAGTGGGCTGTACAGAATTGTACCCGGATAAATAGTCAATTATTTTGCCTGCATTATTTCGGCTTTTCCATACAAAATGATTTCGATGGATGGGTTTTGTATTTACCGTTCCATCAAGCAATCCTAAATCATTAATAAGCTTTAATGTGTTATTATAATTGTCAAGATGCTTAGGGTCGTTCTTTTTAAAAGAATAGATCTCTTCTAATACCCCGGAAAGGCTTAGCGTCATTATCTTTTTATAGCGAAACTTATTTGCTGCAGTAATAACAAGCGAATCCGGATGAGTTCTGACTTTCAGGCCATAATCAGCCGGCGTTTTATCCAGATCTCCCATACGATCAAACTCTGCCCTCATCTCTTCCGTGGCTACGGTTATATGCTGATACCACCGGACAAGTTCGGAACTTGTAAACAATCTACATAAATCAAGATAGCCGGGGCGATAGCCAAACCATCTGCCCATCTGCATTAATGTGTCGTACATTTTTGAAGCACGCAAGAAATAACTAATTGTCAGGCCTTCCAGTGTAAGACCACGGGAAAGTTTATTTCCTCCAACTGCAATTACTGAAAGCCCGGTTTTGCGATTATCATAATAGTCAAGCGGACGAATATTTTTGTGATTCAGTCTATCGACTTTGGTGTCTCCATGCACTGCTCTTACTTCTATTTTGGCTACTGCAGGATGCAGATGTGGCTCAATGTCTATCCATGAAATTTCTTTTATCGATGGATCATTTACTGATGGGTTGTTTAAAATGCCCTTTGTAACCTCCGTATATTCCTTCTGCCATAATTGTTCAAGCTCTTTCAGAAATTTTTTATCATTGAATTCTACCAATCGTGCGTAGGTTTTTGTTGCGTTTTCAACAAGCGTTGCTATTCTGTCCTGCCAGTCAATAAACCGGGTCACATGCACAAGCATAGAATTATGCTCATTTGCCTGACCACGAGCCCTTCTGGCAGCACACGACAGAAAGAAACATTTAATAGCCTTATGCAGGCTTGGAGGCAATTCGCTCAGTTCTTCGGGGTGGGGTTCATCCTTTTTGTGTCCTTCCGGAATAAAAGCAGCATAATCATCTACAATTCTAAAAAGGTTTAATGGGTATATTTCTCTGTCAATGTTTTCAAGAGATTCAACACCAAAAATTTTTTCCGGGCCAATATAATTGGAAGGTGCAGGTATGTTTACAATAAAATTCTTTGGGAAAATGTCTTTACCAAGAGACAGAGGTATATTATGTACATTATAATCCAGTCCTTTTACATCGTCATCGGTATATTGTTTAATAAAGATATTGGCATACGGTGTGGCTGTATAGCCAATGTAGGCACTTTGTTCAAAAAGTTTTAGCATGGAACGGATACAGGCATTAATTCCTGAAACGTAATTCTTACTGATATTAATAGATGCGTTGTCTGCTTCATCATCAATAACCAGCAATGGTAAATTTCTTATCTGTTTTTTACCATCTTCCATTGTTTTACCACGACTGGCCAGCCAGCCTAATAAATTCTTCATCACAGATGCATTCTTTTTAATGACCAGTATAATTGGATCATTGCCTCCAATGCTTATCCCTGAAGTCTCTGATACTTTTCTGTTGAAGTCTCCATTAATTTCATTGGTAGTTAAAGAATGCGCAACAAGGTTGGGATTAATTCTGCCAGCACCAATCCTGTTGGAGGTTTGTGTTATACTTCTGGCCTGTTGGGTATCAAAACCGAGAAACCCTTCATCTATCCGTAACTGTGTCTGAGAACGTAAGCTGTTGTGAATGCCGACTAATACAACAATCAGTTTATAACCTGCATCGGCGGCTTTACAGCTAAGGCCAATATAATTACCTGTTTTTCCTGACTGCACATGACCCACAATTAACCCACGTTTATCGAAGGCCATATTACCTCCAGGCCGTACCAACCTGTCAAGAATATCATCCGTCAGGTTGTCCATTTTATTCAGCGTGTCCGGAGCATAGTTTTTTTGTTCCAGAAACATCTTGTACCGATTCCAGAACTCCCAAGATATTTCAGCTTTTACATTTTTTACCCAAGGTATTGGTTTTTTGTCATCCAGTATTCTATACTGGTCAGATAGTACTGCATACAAGACTTCCAGTTCTTCTATCAGTTGAGCTTTTTCTGCTTCTTTTAATTGAAAGAGTGCGCTTATCTGATCAACCTTCTCTTTTATCAATATGCCATTTATACTTTCTGTTGCTGCAATTCCGGAAAGTAATGTTTTACATACGTTCTTTGCCTGTTCATAGTTTGTCATATATAAGCTATTAATTCGGGGTATTCATTAAAGGGCTCAATCAGCAGCAGCCTGCTTTTAGCCTGTTCCGGGGTGTTGCCAATCAGCAATGAATCATATACTTTTTTCATCAATTGTATCAATTCATTGCTTGCTATTTTCTCAAATGGTCTGAAAAATGAGTCAGGGTTTTCAGATTCATTAATAACAATCAATGGAACCGGTAGCGTTTCCTCAAGTAATCTGATAAGTGGTTTTATAGCTTTCAGATCCATTGATGCAATAAAAGGATGTTCCTGATTGATTTCGTAATAACGTTTTCCATCCTTTTGTTTCTCTATCCATACAGGCTGAAAATGCTGAGTTGCGGAACTTCGTTGAACAACTTTACCTCTGTGCCTGTAAACCTCAACAGCCTGAGCTCTTACTAAGGATGCATAGGCTTTCAGATTGTCTTTTAGTCCGAAAGGAATTCTCGCAACTGATTTTTTGATATCAATCTGCCATTCTCCATCCAGACTATTCGGCAGGTCAATCATTATTCTTGCAAGTTTGAAGTGTTCTTCTTTTCTGAATAGTCCGAGCCATTCTCCGCTAACCAGCATCCGTTCATTCCTGTACACGTAAAATCCCTGCTGTGCATTCCAGCCTCTTACTCCTTCTGCATTCCTAAATTCTTCTGGTGTAAGTTTAGATTTATGAGGTAACACAAAGCCTCGGACTTTTATTTTTCCACTATGCAGTGGCTCTTCGGGAAAACTCAGTGTTGCTGTATGCTGTATCAGAAAAGGATTCCATGCTTCAACTTCTCTGCCACTGAAAAATATTTTTATTTTATTGCTTTCAATATAACGATGAAAAACAGTTGCAATATGTTTTTTAACACGTTCCATCATTTGCAAAAATTTGTCGTAAGCTCTTTTATCGTCTTTCGCTATACCCGTTAACAAATGATCTATATCCTGCCAGATGACAATCGTTCCGGAAGCTAAATCCTGCATTTGTTCGTTCCAGTTCCCATCAGGTAATGATGCTATCAGTTTCCATCCTTTTGCATGATGATATACATAATCCAGATCCCATGTCCAAAAAACAGGTTCTTCTAGTTGTTTTTTAGAAATGACCGTGTACTTTCTGCATTGTGAAAATGAGGCGGTTTTCAATCCCAGACCAAAACGACCAAGATCATTTATATCACGTTCTTCATTCGGATCTCTGGATCCTGGACGCATTGCGTTAATTAATTCATCATTCTTCATACCACAACCATCATCTTTCAATGAAAATGTGGTATCCGCTCCATCCCAGTCAAAATCTATCCATATATTTTTTGACCCTGCCGATATGGAATTATCCAATATATCTGCAACAGCTGCTTCCATACTGTAACCTACCGCTCTGAACGATTCGAGCATATTAACTGCAATAGGAGCAGCATCAGCGGTTAGATATTTTGAGTAATAAGGATAAAACATTACTTCTGGTTGCTGTTAGAGGTTGTTTAAAGATAGTTTTTGACGAATACCGGCTAAAAGGCTGTGATCAGGAATGGAACGATTTCTTCAAGAGAAAAGAACTTAATCACTACCGATGCAAAACCAGAGCACTGACCTGACCGACAGCCCGTGGCAAGTTATAGAAAAGCGGTTAGCAGATCAATGCAAAAGAAAATACAACCTTCTCCAGATAATAAATGCTGGTTTAAACTTGGTAACAACAGGCTGCCACTTTGCCGCTAGGGGCTTCTACCACATAACTTTCTAAATGGCAACTGTGGAATACTACTTCTCCAACCGGAGCGGTAATGGAACGATTGAGGCTTTAGGAACGTAACTAAAAGTAAAAGGGAAGATACTGGCAAAGACGAAGAACCCTTGGTAGGCATCATTGATTCTTCAAACGTTCTTTCTCCGCTGTAAGCAGCGGCTATTGTAGCAATAGCAATATAAGGAAGCAACTGAACAAAGGAGTACATGAGGCACCTACCAGTATATTTATCAGTACTATATTATAATTGTGCACAGTGCAAAAGTTCAGGATGGAGATAGGGCTGTCTAAGTGGCGGAACGACAAGAAGAAAGATGGAGGAAAATTTAAGTGCTGTTTGCAGGTGGTGGCTATAGAGGGTAGCTATTAAAAAAGACAAGAGGAGTCTTGGTATTTGCTTTTGATTCCGAAAGGAGGTGCAACGGATAATGACACGTTATTTCCCCTTAAGGTGGTAGTGAAACAACTAATTACCTGACTGGGCTTTAATAGATGATTAAATCACCCTCAACATTTTCAACCAGCCTCTTAAATATTTAAGCTTTTTTGAGGATAAAATTTAAAGGTATGTTGCACTTTAATCATGAAACTGATAATGTCCTTTACATGCTATAAAAGTCACTACATTATCTGAAATTGAATAGCTCAATCTATCGTTAATATTTATTCTTTTTGAAGCTTCCTTTCCTCGGTATTTTAAATTTTCTGTCTGTCCTATTCCTCCCGAAAATGGATGTTCTTCAATATCTTTCATCAACAATAAAAGATGCTTAAAAAATTCAAAATCTTCACATTTCCAATCGTAAAACTGTTTTAGAAAATCAATGGTAAATACCGGTTTATATTTACTGTAGCCAAGATACCTCTTCAAATGTATTTCTGTTGATACAAATTGGGGAAAGAAATTTTCTCTCCATTCACCTAATTCTTGGGAATCTATATCATCTGAAAGGCAAATATTGTATACAACAAATAATGCATATTCATTTCCATTTGCTCCGGCGTTACTTATTTGTATTTTTCTACCTCTCCAAAATGCATGAGAGTCAAAACTTATTGAGGGAACTGTTTTGATATAGGCTATTGGTAAACCGAATGGGGCACTATCGGTTGGCAATTCTGTTCCGGATATAGAATAATCGCTTTCGACAAAACTTTCCATCTCACTTCCATTCAGGTCATCAGTATATGGTGGTCTAAAAAGGGCAAGTATCAAAGACTTCAGAGAATAGCTTCCAATTGTAGAAATCCATTCAAAAAGAGTTTGAGTAACAGTGATTTGTTGTGTTGCATAACTAAAAGGAAAGCGAATGTGTGTGAACCCGTATTTCTTTCGGGCATTGTCAAACGTCTTAAGAATAATTTTAAAACGCTGCTCAGCGATACTGCTGTTGTCTGCTAAAGGGAAAAAAGACAGTTCATTACAAACTAATTCCATAATCCTACATGAGTTTTAAAAGTTGATTAGTCCACTCAGTTAGCAAATTTTCCGGGTACTCACTTAGTTCTCCATTCTTATCTATCTTAATTGTCGTAATTACAGATTCATGTTCTGCCTTAATATTAGATGTTCTATCAAAGTAGTAAATTGTTGCTTTCGAATGCTGAAGTTTATCTTCTTTTATTGCTACTCTTATTCCGTTAAGAATATGATCACTATGAGTCTCAATGAACATTTGGCAATTATTGGCAGTTGACAAGGCAATTAGTTCTCCAATTTTAGCCTGACCACGAGGATGAATATGCGATTCCGGATTTTCAATGATTATAAGTTTATCCGGATTTATTGTAAGCAATGCTACTACAACAGGTAATGCATAGGTAATACCAAAACCAACATTTATCGGTTTATATTCATTTGTGTATCCATTATCATCCTCGTACTGAAAACTTAAACGGACTAAATCCAGTCCTTTGATGTCTTCTACAATCACTCTCACACCCGGACTAATTTCATTTAACCATGCTTCTACATTATGTAATAGTCGGTTAGATTTAGCTTTGGGATGAATTAAGTTAGTATATTGAATTGGTTCTAATCCATACTCTGAAAGATAATGAACAGCATACTCTCCATGCTTACCAATCTGTCGATTCTGGACTACTTCAAACTCTGATTTTTTATATGTATTATGGGGAACAATATGTTCTGTATTTAGATATTGAAAGTTCCTATTGAAGAGACTAAAACTTAAAAAATTATCTGTAGAATCGCTTCTGTTATTAAGGGGTAAAATATCATAATCAGTCCGATACTTAAAATCCCAATAATAAGTGTGATTGGGCTCATTCAACTTTATCTTTACAAGCTCGTCTTTACCTGCAAATTGGTTGAATATATCTTTACCTGTTCCTAACTCAACAAGATTGCCTTTTAAATTCAATCCGGTTCCTTGTAAAACACCGGATTGCTGAGACTGTCGCAATAAAAGTAATACCTGAATAACTGAAGATTTACCTGTACTGTTTAACCCTGTAAATAGGTTCAATGGCTTTAATTCAAGCGTTGTACGCTTGAATAGTTTGAAATTTTCAATGGTTATATTTTTAATCATTGGAGTAGTAATTTCTGAATCAAATTTTCTATCACTGTAAACCGTTTTATTACTCTTTTTTTATCACCTGTACCCGAACTTAATGCGTCTAAAAAAGCTACATCATTATTTAATAAGCTAATAAATTCATCAATTGATTGATTCTTTTTCTTTACAAGAATATCTATTTGAGATGGGGAACAATTCGCTAAAATTACTGACCATACTTCAAAAAGAGCTTTGTTGATTGGCTTTCGATTATCATTCCTGTCAAACCGTTTTCTAAACGCATCCTCACCAAAAATGCTATGTGCCGCAATCATAGCAGATGTAAATTTTAATTTAATACTATCTCTTTGTTGGTCCTTTAAATTTTTCAAATCAGCCATAGATTTGTTCATAAATGTATCCAAATCTGGCTGATAGTTATTATAGTCATTTAAATAGAAGGAGATAAATCTGGTAATAAAGTCTCTGTCCTGCATTCGGTTAGTCCTAATAGCATAGCATGTGGCTTTTTTAAATTCTTCCACATCTGCAAGTTCTTTAACAAACTGAGCAGGAATTCCTTGATTAATAGCGTGCCTTATTTCTTGCGGATCAAGAGTGAGCGCTGTAGTGTTAATTCTTTTGAATACGTTATATTTTACGTCTTCCGGTGTTCCAGGATTTATTATGTAAACTGTTATTTCTGCTTCATCTATTCTTCGTTGTAAATTCAGGGGAAGGTCATCATAACCTTTCTCATTAAACTGCGTAAGGAATTCAAGATTTTTAAGCTTCAGTGTTTTATCGATAACAAAATTTTTAAGTGTGCTTATCCGTTGAAGTCCATCAACAATCTGCCACTGATTTTCATCAGTACCATCAAAGTAAAATGCTGGTAGTGGAAAACGAATCAAAATAGATTCAATCAATCTGCTTTGCTTTGTAAAATCCCACAGATCCCCCTGTCTTTGAAAATCAGTAAATAGATTAATTGCTTTTTGCCTAATTCGTTTAAAGAGAGAATCAAGGATTAATGTCTTACTTGTAATATCGATTCTTTTGGGATCGAATGGTTGGTTAATTTCTGACCCTCCGGTATCCTCTTCTTCAACATTGCGATTATATTGTTCCCTTGAAATAGTATCATCTAAATCTCTGCGAACATCATCATTTAGATCATTGTCGTCTTCTGTGTTAGCTATTCGCCCATCCAATTTTTTTATCCTGAGAATAACTTCTGCTTTATCAACTGAATCCGTTTTTCTTCCTTCTCCAGTTAATGCCCAATAAGCGTGTCCCACTTTTTCTATTAACCCGTATCTTTTTAAATAGTTCCTTGACCAGGCCAGCCTATAACTAAGCTTTGTCCGACTAGGTCTATGTACTTCATATATCTCCTCATCTGATAATTCAAGAATTTTTGCTACCTTTTCCTCAATCTCATCAATGTGCCCCTCTCCACCTAGCTCCTTGAGAGCTTGAAGAGTTGGATTCATCATGTCTTCAAAAAATGGAACTGCCATTGTATTACTTGTTAGATACTAAATCCAATGTTAACTGCTTTTTGTGCATGTTTCTTCCTTTCAACGCCTGTGATGTTTTTGTTCTTTTATTAGCGATAAAAACGTTTAAAACAATAGCTGCTATTTGGTTTGCTAATAGTGGTGGAACCGCATTGCCCACCTGAATAAACTGTGAAGTACGTGGGCCACAGAAAAAGTAGTTGTCAGGAAATGTTTGAATTCTTGCGGCTTCTCTTACTGTGAAGCTCCGACATTGAACAGGATCATAATGAATATAATAATGACCATCCTGAGATATATGACTTGTTATAGTCTTTGATGGCTTGCTTTTAATTTGTACTCTAAACCGATCAGCAAACTTGCGAGTGATATTACCATCATTATTATAGACGTTTTTATGATCCGGCAATAATGTCCTAGGAAAATCCGAAAGTTGAGGTGAATAACCATTGATCTTTGCAAAGCATGAGATAAAAAAATATCGATGCAAATCGCTTTCCATATGCCCTCTTGCAGCATGGTTGCAAACACCTTTAATCTTATTATCTACAAACCAGTCAGGTCTATATTCAACATTAACTGATTTATCTGCCAAAAAATCCTTCCCAGAACCTTCATCTGAAAGCTTTAAAAGTTCAAGTTGTTTTATCATTTCACTTTTTACTTCAGCTTGCATACCAGAAAATATCCCTTGTTTAACAACTTTTTGAACTGAAGTCTTCCATCCCTCTCCATCATCAGCTCCTCTTGAAAGTTTTGCTCTAAGTTTCGGCAGACCGGAAATTACTTTTGAAACTGCAATTTGATTTTGCTCTTCCAGAATATCAGGAATATAATTTATATCGTTTCTAATACCGAGCAGTATTACTCTATGCCTTGTTTGCGGAATTCCATATTTCTCAGACCTGATTAAAAAATCTTTTTGAGAGTAGATAGGATTGCCTTTAGCATCAAAATCTTCAGGCTGTATCACGAGAGAAAATATTTTATACCCTGGGCAATTAAGTTCCCGATCAGTTTGTTTATAATCTTTTAAATAAGCAATTACTGGATCCGATAAATCTTCTAATATTTTAGTAAAAACGGGACTTTTTTCTGTCGTAGCAGACAAAAGTCCTTTCACATTTTCCATTACAAATACAGCAGGATTATGAATTGCCAGTATTCTTAGGTATTGTTTGTACAGACCGACTCTTTCATCTCTAGATTCGTCGAGAATGTTTTGTTGCCTTCGTACCCGACCAACTACAGAATAAGCCTGACATGGCGGCCCGCCTATCAAGATCCAACTTTGCTCTCCATTCAAAGCCTTATTGATTTTTTCGTCTACTAATTTGCTTGACATTGAATCTTTTAATTCTCCAAGCCTGGCCAACCATGTTTCATTTATTGCATGAGCAGCTTCTTCAGGATACCTTTCATAAAGCTCCTTCAGGGTAATATTACCTTGTATAAATTCGTAATAATCAATCGGTACTTTACTTGGTTCAAATTGTCTAAAGAAACCTCTCAGGGTTAGTGTTTGATGAGCATATTTATCTTTTTCAATTGATAAAGCAATTTTAAAAGCTCTTTTTCCTGCTGGATCTAGTAATGAGCTAAACCCTTCTCCAAGCCCACCGGGTCCTGCAAATATGTCGATTATAGGGATCATATTGAATTTACTATGTTTTGATAAAGACTATCAAGCGTTTTTTCCCGTTTATCGCTCTTCAGATCGCATTCCCAAACTGTTATTATATTCCAGTTATTCATTTTTAATTTTTCAATTACGTTATGATCATTGTCGACATTTTTGTCAATTTTTACTTTCCATCATGCTGTTCTGGTTTTAGGAATTACATAGTATTTACATCCGTCGTGACCATGCCAGAAGCA
>CAXTDO010000110.1:0-11005 GCA_964242315.1 uncultured Flavihumibacter sp. | reverse complement strand
GACTTGGGATCCTCTTCACTTCGGTAAGTTATTTTTTTACAGAATTTATTTTCTGCGGCAAATTCGTCCCGTACAATATCGATGATGTCTTCCGCATGGGAATCTGATTTGGCAAAGATCAAAGTCTTGGGAATCTCGAAGACCCCTTCTTTTCCCGGCTCAGCAGGTGAGTACCTGTCCGGGAACATAGCCGGCAGGTTTTCCCTGATTGCCCTAATGATGGTTCGGATGGTGCTGGGATTTACAATGTCTCTGTCGAGTTGTTTGCCGGTATACTCGATGTCTTCATCTGCGGCTTCCCAGAACTTGCGCCGGGTGATCCTTTCCCGTTTATCTACCATCTCCCCAATAGAGATTTTCGATCCACTCCTTGTGATCTTTGTTTCAACGGTAAAAACATTATATGGCACCAGTACGCCATCGATCACCGCCTTTTCATAACCATAATCACTTACCACATTTTGATTGAAGTAACCAAAGGTGCGGTTATCAGGTGTTGCCGTTAAGCCTACCTGGAACACATCAAAATAATCCAGTACCTGCTTCCATAAATTATAGATACTTCGGTGACATTCATCAATCACAATAAAATCAAAAAATTCAATGGGTACTTTTGCCGTGTAAGCAACGGGTGGCGGCGCTTTCTGTTTGAATTCATTCGGGTTTATTTCTTCTGCACTTTCATCCATTTCTTTCCCCTGCAGGATAGAATACATCCGTTGGATGGTGGAAATATATACCTGGTTATCTGCCGGAATGAAACTGCTTCTCAACCTGGTAACGCCATAGAGTTCGGTGAACTTGCGGTTATCATCATTCGGTACAAAGGCCATGAATTCCTGTTCAGCCTGTTCGCCCAGGTTTCTTGTATCTACCAAAAACAGTACCCGTTTGGCTTTTGCGTATTTTAATAAGCGATATATAAAAGTTATGGCTGTAAATGTTTTCCCTGCACCGGTAGCCATTTGTATCAGCGCCTTTGGCCTGTTCTCTTTAAAAGATTTTTCGAGGTTGTTAATTGCAACCACCTGGCAATCTCTCAATCCTGTTTCAGTTAAGGCGGGTATGAACTGCAATCTTGCTCTTAAGGAGTTTGCATCTTTTGTCCACTGGATGAAAGTTTCGGGTCGATGGAAAGTAAATAGTGGCCTTGATCTTGGCCTGGTATCCCTGTAATCGGTGAACCTGGTTATTTCTCCGGTGCTCTCATATACGTAGGGCAACTTTTCATTTTTAAGGTATTTAAGTCTTGCGGCGGCGTAACCTTCTGACTGATCTTCATGTGAGGTCAGCCGTTCCCCTTCTTCTTCTCTTTTAGCTTCAATTACTCCTACTGGTTGTGTGTTTACAAATAACACATAATCTGCAGGGCCGATATCAGTCTGGTATTCTCTTACAGCAACTCCGGGCCCGGCCTTAAGGTTAATTCTATTTTTGGGTTGTATAATCCACCCGCTGCTTGTCAGGGCAGTGTCAATCTTATCACGGGCAAGTTGTTCCGGGGTTTGATTCAGGGATGGCATATGGTTATACGTAAATATAAGAAAGAAGCGTATAAATATGCATATTGCTTTTGGGCTGAAATCAAATTTTGAATGAGCTTATACCAGTACCAGACCGCATGTTTGCCCTGAACGAACAACGTTAATGTTACAACCGGCTTCGAAAAAAGGATACGATCAGTTTGAATACAGCATTCCTTTTATTAATGCTCGCTATGGCCAGACTACAGTAAGGTATAATATGTACCCGGCCCTATTCCATGTTTTTCTATAAGCTGTCTTGACACAAGGCCTGCCAAGATTCTCTTTGCTGTTGGAATTGCTATGTCTAATTTTTTTGAAATCTCTCCGGATTTTGCTCCGGGATGATCTCCTATAAACAGGAGGATACTTTTTTCTTTGGGCGATAATTTACCGGTATTCTCTTGTAACCTGAGCTTGGCTATAAGTTGGCCTTGTATGTTTTGTAATGCATCGAAGAAAAACATTACCCAGGGTGTTACATCTTCATTTGGTCTTTGTGATTGACATCTTCTTAGTACGCTATAGTACTCATTTTTTCGGCTTTCGATCTCATGTTCAAAGCTTACATATTGTATCCAGGTATAACCCTGTTTCAGTAACAGCAGGGTAGCAAGCAATCTGCTAAGTCTTCCATTACCATCCTGGAACGGGTGAATACTTAAAAATTCGTAAGCAAATAATGCACATTTAACCAACGCATGTGTATACACGTCCTGGTGATACCAGTTGATCAGATCTTCCATGCCTTTTTCAGTTGCGAAGCCGGGATCTGTAGTTCGAAATATTATTTGGCGGGAACCATCAGGCATTACAGCTTCAACGGAATTTGCAAGTTGCTTAAAATTCCCCCTATGCCATTCATCTTTTTTGCTTTGCTTTAATAGTAAGTTGTGTAAGCCTTTAATGTCTGTGTCCCTAATTTCAATTTCATTAAATTGTTCTGTAATAAGGTCAAGTACATTGAAGTACCCGACAACTTCCTGCGAGTCCCTGTCTTCCAGTTTCGTAACATCTAAATTTTTAAGTAAAACATCCACCTCTTCATCGCTCATTTTTGAGCCCTCAATCCTCGTAGAAGCTCCTACACTTCTTACGGTGGCAATTGACTTCAGTTGTTTAAGCGTTTTTCCTTCCTTTCTTTCAATTGAAGACCATGATGCATCAAATCTATCAATAGCACTTATTAAGGATATTAAACTCCAATTTATTGCAATCTCAAATGTATGCACTTGTTCCATTAGCCGAAAGTAAGCTATAAAATATAAAGATGATACTTAATGAGCTGATAAAACTATCTTTTTTGATACGAATTGAGCTAATGTGTTCTAAAGGTGAGACAATAAATGGAAGTAAGGGATTTTGAATGGATTAAGAAGAAATAAGATTTTTTCTTTAAACTGATACGAAATGAGCCGAATTGATCTGATTTTGATACGAGCTAAATATTCTGCTATAGGTTCAATAATTCAACACGTAAAGTTAGAAACAGTAATCGTGAAGGAGGAGGGTCTCCGAATAATAAATAAAGTGTATTTAGATTATTGCAGATACCTGTTAAACTATGAATATAAGCCTTCAGGAGAAACTTGCTATCACACTAAGTTTGAACCTGGGAAATAGGAAAGAAATAAAAAGGAATCCAGGACATTCTTATCTCTCCGTTGTTAAGGCATCATTCATGAAATACATGCTTTAAATTGGATTTCACATAATTAACTAATTTTAATCTTTCTTAACCTGCAAATTGTGGTCATGACTTTGAAGCAACGGTTATTTACCAACCTATTCATCCGTAATATGCTTGCTGATTTTGGCTCGCGCTCAGCATATTCCCTCTCTGATAAGAATTTTATCCCTTATTTTGAATACAAGATCGGCCCGTATCAACCGGACCAGTATTTGTACTTCTCAAAACAGCCATTGTCTGTTCAATACAAAAATGAAATCTTCAACAAGCTACGTGAATATACCGGGTATGATATTGTTCAATACTTGGAATTTCATTACGAAAGATATCAGGACAAAAATCAATTTCTAAGATTTCTATCTTATGAAGTAAGCCAGCGCATTAAATTAAAATTACCAGCAAGTCATAAATTAAAATTAGGAACCGTCGGCGAATGGACAACCGAGAAACAGAATGAACATCAGGTTTTACAACAACAAAAATTAAAAAACGATATCGAGCAAGATGTTCGATCTGTGTTAGAAAACAATGCAACTAGTCCAAATATTGATACGGAAACTGCTATTAATACCTTATCAGATAAGCTGAGTAACAGGATGGAACTTTTAATGTCCGATACAGAGCAGCGAATGGAAGCATTAACCAGCTCTTTCCTCACTGGCAACATTGAACTTAACAACCATAACCACCAGGAAAAACTTGTTCAATTACTTATTCTTATTTCAACCATCCACGCCCCAAAAGAATTAGCAAAAGGTGAACAGGTCTTCAAGCGTTTTTCAGCTACCGATTTAGCCTCGCTGCTTCATTTACACTTCGAAGCGTTCAAAAATAAAAAGCTTAACACCATCCAGGTTAACATCAAAGAGCATAATGTAACATTAAGTCATAAGAACCCGAAAGTGCAAAAGTTAATCGATGCTTTGCGGGATTTCTTCTATTGATGCTGTTTTAATAATTCCTTCTTTATTCTTCTTAAGTGATTTTGATTGATATAACTCCTTCTTTATCAATCTTAAAAAATCCATGACCAATCCATCATTGCTTTCTTTGCCGATCTGAAGCAGTTTTACGTCCATAAAAATTTATTTATGGAAACACTATTTATCCCAAATGAACATGACTTCCGGAAATGGATATTGGAAGCAGTAAAAGAATCTCTCCAAATATCGGCAACAACCAAAACAGGTGCGGGGGAAAAAGAAGAATCACTGGTCAGCAGGAAAGAAATTTCCGGTTACCTGGGCATCTCCCTGGTGACACTCACCGACTGGATGAAAAAGGGTCTTCCTTTTCACCGGCTTAACGGGCGAGTTTACTTTCAAAAGTCCGAGGTACTCGAGTATGTCAGAACCAACCGAAAGAAACGGCTCTAAACGGTCTTCAACTTATTCATTTTAAATTTTACATTATGGATTATGTTCGTATAGGAACCACCTATTATAAAAAGGTGCGTAAACCACTTGTTTCCGGTGATACCGTTGAGAATATGATGGCCTGGTCTGTCGAGTGCATCAAGCAGGATCACGGCAAACACTTTCTTTCTTCTATTCCGCGGTTCGATGGATTTTGCCTGGTACCAAGTCATCTCGATTACAGGCGGGAAATCGCAAATTTCTACAATCGTTACCATCCATTCCAGCATCAGCCCATTCCTGGGTACCCAAAACAAACACTTAATTTTTTAAAGCATGTCTTTGGTGAACAACTGGATATTGGATTGGACTACCTGAAGATTATGTTGATGTATCCAACACAGATATTACCGATACTTTGTCTCGTGAGTGCCGAAAGAAATACCGGAAAGACGACCTTCCTTAATTTTCTTAAAGCCCTGTTCGGTGATAACATGACCATCAACAGGAATGAAGACTTCAGGAGCAACTTCAATGCAGAGTGGGCAAATAAATTAATCATCGGCGTTGATGAAACATTACTTGATCGCAAGGAAGATTCCGAGCGGATAAAGAGTTTGAGCACATCCAAATATTACAAGGTAGAATCCAAAGGGTTTGACCGGCAGGAGATTGAATTCTTTGGAAAGTTTGTTTTCTGCAGTAATAATGAAGTCAATTTTATCCTGATGGACCTGGAAGAAATCCGTTACTGGGTAAGGCGTTTAAAGGTGCTCGAAAAAGAAAATAATAGAATGCTGGCTGAGCTCACCAGTGAACTGCCGGTTTTTGTTCACTACCTGATTGAAAGACCCTTTACCACAGAGTATACTACCAGGATGTGGTTCCGGCCGGATCAACTGGTTACAAGCGCTTTGAAAAAAATTAAACGGTTTAACAGAAACAAGCTCGATGTAGAAATGTCACAACTTCTCTTATCAATTTTAGACAGTAGGGAGTCAATTACTGAAATTTCGTTTACGCTTAGTGATATCCAGGATTGGTTGGCAAAAAAGGGATTTCGTCATGATAGCGGTACAATCAGAAATGTATTGCAAACTATCTGGCAATTGAAACCGGTTCCAAACTCGCTTACTTACCTACAATACAAATTCGGCGTTGATGGCATCTATGAATTTAATAGTAAGGGCAGGTTTTACACCGTCACAAAAAAGCTGATCTTAAGTCTTAATAATCTTGATGAATTTGATGCGGAAGTTATAAACACTTGTTAGGCAAAGATATATGCGCATCAAAATTGTCATCAGCTCGCATCAACAAATATTTGAAGAGATATACTGATGATACCTGATGAGAAGTTGATGACATCATATGGCTATAACAATCAATATATTATAGGTCTTTTCATCAATTCATCACTTATTCAGCGATAAACAGCCTAACAAGCTTTGCACGATGCCTGGTACTTATGGTGAGTTGTTAAATGCAGTATCATTTTTACCTGGTTCATTTTTTTTCACCCGCTAATCAAGTAAGTACATAAGATCGGAGAATTGATAGTTCAATTGCTCATTTTTAAATCATTTAAATGGATCAACACAACTTTTCAATCCAAGATGCAAAGCAACTAGATTTGGTAGCATATCTCGAGCAGTTGGGGTATGCTCCTGTAAAAATTAAAAACAACAATTACTGGTATCAGTCGCCGTTAAGGGACGAGAAAACAGCGTCTTTTAAAATAAATAAAAGCCTCAATTGCTGGTTTGATTTCGGATTAGGGGAAGGCGGGAGTATCATTGACTTTGGAATCAAGTATTTTAATTGCAGCATTAAAGATTTTCTTGGCCGGCTGAATGAGAGCAATGGTAATGTGAAACAATCTGTACCTTCTTTTCAACCGGTGCAGTCCAAACGTTCTGTTAAGGAAGCCGAAGACAGCAAGATTAAAATTCTTGAAGTACGTTCTCTTCTATCCCCGACACTTATGGATTATATCCAGAGTCGTTCAATCGATATCGAACTCGCAAAACGTTACTGCAAAGAAGTGGACTTTAATCTTTATAACCGAACCCATACTGCCATTGGTTTTAATAATAATACCGGAGGGTTTGAATTAAGGAACAGTTATTTCAAAGGAAGTAGTAGTCCCAAGTTTACCACGCTTATCTGCAGGAATGCATTGTATAAAGAACTGTTGGTTTTTGAGGGGTTCTTTAACTTTCTTTCTCACCTGACTGCTCAACAAGCCAACCAGAAACAGGAACAACAACTGCAGGAAAGTCAGCCTGCTTACCTTGTTTTAAATTCACTGAGTTTCTTCGAAATGTCCAGGTCATTGATAGAACGGCACCAGGCAGTGAAGCTGTATCTGGATCGTGATAAAACAGGAATGCGGTTTACTCAAAAGGCATTGGATCTTAGTGCGAAATACCAGGACTGCAGCTGTCTCTATAAAGGTTTTAAAGATTACAATGACCTTTTGATGAACAAACCTTTGAAAGAAGAACTGGTGAAACGGATAGGAAGAAGAATTTGACTTTATAAGGCAAGCGGTGTTTTTGTCGAACAAAAACGAAGCCGCCTGCTTTTTGCTCCCGTTGGTCGCAAAAGTACTAGAACAATAACAATGAAAAAGCAACATGCATGGAGACAATTAAAGAAAGAAAAATAACAAAGGGCAGGCCGGTTAAATCGGTGAAAAAAGAGATCCGGGCAGCCATTCGATTTTCAAAAACAGAATATTTCGTGATCAAAGAAAAGGCTGCAAAAGCCGGTGTGAAGCCGGCATTTTATATTCGTCAAACTGCAATTCATGCTGTTGTGAAACCAAGATTAACGGAAGAAGAAAGGCATTTTGTCAGGCAGTTAATTGGTATGGCGAATAACCTGAATCAGCTTGCAAAGTCCTGTCACCAGGAAGGCGTGTTTAAAGCGATGGTTTATTTTGAAAGTTACAGGAAGAAGATTGATGATATCCTTAAAGATTTGAATCATGCTAAGTAAGGTGTTAACAGGTCATTCTTTTTATGGCTCGGTGCGTTATGTTCACCAGGATGAAAGTCGGGCAGTGATACTGGCGAGTGAAGGTGTACGAGATCACGATTATAAATTAATGATACAGGATTTTGAATTGCAGCATCAGCTAAGGCCTTCAAAGAAACAAGCCTGCTTTCACAGCATTTTAAGTTTTTATCCTGGCGAGAATCCGGGCGATAATACGATGGCGGAAATCGCAAAAAAATACCTGGCTGAAATTGGGATTACCAACACTCAATATGTAATTACGAAACATACTGATAAAGCACACCTGCATATGCACATCATTGCAAACATGGTTGACAACAATGGCAACACGATAAAAGATAATTGGATTGGTTACCGGGGTAAACAAGCAGCACAGCAGTTGACACAAGATTATAAATTGATACCGGCTGTTAAGAAGGATCTAGCGTTAACCAACCTGGAAGCGCTGAATGCTACAGAAAATAAGCGGTATACTATTTATGCTGCAATCACAGAACATTTGCCTGCTTGCCGGAACATGGAAGAATTGGGAGCTCGGTTGCTCAAACTCGGAATAGAAACGCAATATAAGTTTAAATCAGGGACTACGGAGAAACAGGGAGTCAGTTTCAAGATAGGGGAGGACCGTTTTAAAGGAAGCAAAGTTGACCGAAAGTTTTCCTTGGGTAATCTTGAAAGAACACTGTTAGCACAGCAAAGACAGCTTCCAGTTCAAATACAGGTTAATCAAAAAAGTTATTCAGATCAACATTATTTACATCACAGGCAAACCGGTTTTCCTGGTATAAAACCAGGAGATCAACAAGACCTGAAGCAAGACCAGCCTGGCAAATCGTTACTAGAAATTTTAATGGAGCCAGAGCAATCCGGTAATCAATTGGCCGGTGAATCATCACAGAATCTTACTCGCCAAAGAAAAAAGAAACGTTCACGCCGTTTAAGACATTGATATTTTAATTGATAAACTAAAAATTATGGATAACCTTACAAATGAAGCAAGCGATGTTTTTATGGAAGTCGCGGTGAAGAAGATGGAGCTACAAGACAAAAAGCTATTGGAGCTTGAAGAACGATTGACTAGCGGAGCTGATCATACTAAACATGTTCAGCAATTAATTGCAAGTGTGGAAGGATTGAAAACAAATTTTAATTCCGGACACCTTTCGAATAAAGTACAGGAGCTATCCGCCCGGTTGACACTTGCTATTGGTCTACTTCAAAGGCCGGTTGAAAATAAAGTAACCCATCATCACCATGTTCCGAAGTTAATCTGGATCACAGCCGGTTTATTTATTTTACTTTCACTGGTTTGTTCCGGGTGGTACATGACCGCTGAAAAGCTAGATGGCTTTATAGCTAATGATACCAAATACCGAAAACTTAAATTAGATACGGCCAACTACCGCTTGCAGGGATACTTGTATTTAGTAGATAGCCTATACCAGGTTAATCCCAGTATCAGGCAGATTGTAATTGAATCAGAACAGCAAAACAAAAGGAACCTAGAAATGCTGCATAAGGCGAGGGAAATGGAAAAAGAGGCTAGTGAAATGAAAAGGAAAGTTCTCAAGGGACATTAGGCTGGATGGTTCTATTTGGTAATTGATTTACTAATATTCACCACCGGCAATGTTCATTGTTTTTGTTTGTTCGTGAATCACGAACGAATAGGTTGATTGAGATAATAATTAAAAGGTGAAATTAAAACTTAAATTCCAGCAGTATATTCTTATTCCTAATGAAATACCTGCCGGTAATAATAGTGTTCAGAGCCTTAAACTTCATGGCTTTGATACCGCCAAGTCGACGTCTACTTTATCAAGGCAATACTGAGCGGCTATTAACGCTATGGTCCTTTTATTTGGAGGAATGGAAAGTCGGTATGCGGCTTGTAAAAATTCCTTAGCTAGTCCTAACCGAAATTGCCACTGTATAAATAAATCTTGATAAATATTCTTCATGTTTTCTAATAACCAATTAACAGCATGAATAAAGCCATCATTTATCCCGTCAATATCAATTGTTTGCATATCAATTATTTGTTTCGCCTTATTGAGATTTTTGGAAATTAACCCTATGTCAAAGTAATCCTTAGTATTTGAGTCAAAGCCTGTAATGAAGATGTTTACTATTAGCCTACTAATATCAATACACCAGTAATCAAACCTTACTCCTCCTGTGTCTATCAGCACTGATCTAGCACCTTGTATAAGAATGTTTTTCGAATGGAAGTCACCATGTGAAAGGACCAATTTCTTCTTAAACTGGTCCCCGAGTTGAAAATTCTTATTTATATTTCTATATGCATGATTTGTAACGAAAGATTTCAAATTGTTCACATCAAATTCCCCATTAAATTCATCCAGGAGCGGTTTCAGTTCTTGCATTGTTTGCGATATCAGAGCAACTTTCTCGTTGCCAAGACTTTGAAATATAAAATCGAACTTTTCCTCTTGAGTACTTCTTTGGTCTTTATAGTGTTCTCTTAAACTGTTAGTTGCAAAATATAAATCATTAAAAATATTATTAATTGTTTGCTGATCATTACAATCTGTTAGTAGGTCAAATAAAGTTTTTGAACTGGAAACCTCTTTTACTAAAATTGCAGTAACTTCATCATTGCTATATGATTTTGAATGAATATTG
This sequence comes from uncultured Flavihumibacter sp., assembly GCA_964242315.1. Lineage (GTDB taxonomy): Bacteria > Bacteroidota > Bacteroidia > Chitinophagales > Chitinophagaceae > JADCRZ01. The sequence continues at coordinate 767 of CAXTDO010000110.1, read as the reverse complement.
ATAGTCAAGTGATCAGGAAATCTTTTGTAGAGTTTACTCGCATTTGCAAATTCATTCTCTAACGTTGATTTCTGTTTTGATAACTTAAGAATATACGAATTTGAATTGAACAATAATTTAAAAATAGCTGCACCACTGTAGCCAGATGATAGTTTGTTTATTATATACTTACCAGTAAAAGCATCATCACTTTTGATTTTAAAAAGTATTTCGTTAATATTATTGGCACCTATAGACTGAATTTGAGCGTTTAAAATTGGATCATCATCATCGTAAGGCTCAAATAAATTATCTATGTATTGGAAGACGATTTTTTCAATTACTTTTTTTAACTTTCTACCCTTTTCACCTTTTACAATGAAATCATACAAAAACGGGTATTCACCTTTTAGCGCATAAAAATCATCATCTTTCCCTGCGTTCGTATATATAATAGTTGTAATCTTTTTGTTTATATTTTCCATATAACTAAGAACATTTTCACCTTCCTTAGTTTGACCCTCATACATATCCAGAATGAGCAGATCATACTCATCTTCTTCAATCTTGGTAAAGATATCGTGGAAGTTAGCCTGTTTCCATGCAAAATCGGTGCCCGTATGGATAGCCTTAATATTTTTTAAGTATCCATCTATTAAATTAAGATCTCTTTCAATATCCTCACAAATCAATATCCGAAACTTACTCATATTTCTTGAATTTAATATCAATGTTGTAGATTCCGTTCATGTTGACCCACCGTTCCGGGATGTTGACCCACCTGCGAA
>CAXTDO010000109.1:3699-11064 GCA_964242315.1 uncultured Flavihumibacter sp. | reverse complement strand
TCTCTTAGGAGGTGGGTTTTTTGTTTTGAACTGTGATTAATTGATTTAATGATGGACTATGATTAAGTTCATAGTCCATCATTAAATCAATTAATCACAGTTCAGACTCATAGTCCTTCATTTAATCAGCTACATCACAGTTCAAACCGCTACGCATTCGTTAATAAAAATTAAACGATTTGTTAGAATGGGGTTAAGGCTTTCTTACTCATTAAACGCAGGTACATAGCGGCCATCTTAACGATAACTAAAAATCAGATAAAATGAAAAGGAAGGTTTTATTATGGAGTTTGGCTGCATGTGCCGGTGCCATCTTTTTTAGTAGTTGCCGTAAAGATCCGCTTAACAACATTACAGCGGAAGAGTCAAGGATCTACATCACTCAACAGGATTCTACTACCAGCTTTACCAATTTTAAAACATATAGTGTCGTAGATTCGGTGGCAGTGATAACCAATAACACGCTGGAACGAAAGATGATTACCAACTACGATGCTCAGGTAATTACAGCAATAAAGGCAGCCATGTCTCAAAGAGGTTTTATACTGGTTGACAACAAATCAGTACCCGATCTTGGGATCAACGTTTCAAGGATTACAAATTCTTATACGGGAATAATGAGCTATTCCGACTACTGGGGTTATTACGGAAGTTACTATGACCCTTATTACTGGGGTTATGGTGGCTATGGATATTATCCCCCCGTGTATTCGTATGGCGTTTACCAGATAAAAGAAGGTGGTTTATCTGTTGAAATGCTTGATCTTAAGAATGCTGCCAGTAACAACAACAAAATTAAAACGGTATGGACTGCGTTGGCAAGAGGTACGGGCGTTTTTAATTCGGATAACGCGGCAACAGAGGTCAATGCTTTCTTTGCTCAGTCACCTTATTTAAAAACAAGTAATTAATTTTAAATGTGAAATCACTATGAAAAAAAATTGTAAATATTCAGCATTGTCTGTTTTGATAATGATGGCGTTTATTACGGTTCAGGCACAGCAGAAACTTGAGATGAAACTGGGTTATAATTTCAATACACCGGTTGGATCGTCTTTCAAAAGTTTTATTGGTAATACTTCGTTCAGAGGCTTTAATGGCGAACTGGCTTATCCGGTGAGTAACCAGTTAATGATTGGCCTGGGAGTTTCTTATAATGATTTTTACCAGAAGTATCCGCGCCAGGTGGTGGCTTCCAAGTATGGTGATATATCAGCGGTTATATCCAATTCGGTTCAAACAACACCCGTAGTAGCAAAAGTTACCTATAGTTTTTTAAATGAAGGTTTGCTGCGTCCTTATGCAGCGCTTGGAGCAGGTATTAATCTTATTCAGTACAATCAATACCTGGGTAAGTTTGGCGATGCTGCATCTAAGGTAAAACCGGCAATGCAGGCCGATGCCGGAATAAATTTCACCTTAAGCAAATTAAGAAATGCAGGCATCAACCTGGGAGCCAATTTCAATTACCTACCCTTTAATTATAATGATGTAAAAAATCTTAATAACTGGGGTGTTCATGCAGGTATTTTCTTTCCGTTGAAGTAGCCAGGTATGAGGTATGAGGTGTGAGGTATGAGGTAAAACTTTGAAGGGGTAACATGATTCTGTCCGTTTAGAAGACTTCATGTCACCCCTTCAGACATTTACCTCATACCTCATACCTCATACCTGACTAATTCAACTGTGGATCAGTGGGATAATTCGCCATCATTTCATAATCTCCACCGAGGTGGTGAAGGGCATCTTTCCAGATCTGATTTATTTCTTTATGAAAGATAAGGCTTCGCGTAGCCGGCACGGTGAGCCATGATTTACCTTTAAGCTCATCATTTAGTTGTCCGCGGCTCCAGCCGGAATATCCTATATAAAACCTGATTTTATTAATGTCTATATCACCTGAACGTATCAGTGAGACAGCCGTTTCAAAATCGCCACCCCAGTAAATACCGTCTACTACCTTAAATCCTCCCGGGATACTTGTGGGGTATTGATGAAGAAAGTGAATGGTGTCCATTTGAACCGGGCCACCAAAATATACCGGCACTTTAATATCTTCTACTCCGGTGATCAGTTCATCAAGTGTATAATCATAAGTTCTGTTCAGCACGAATCCAAAGCTGCCTTCATCCTTATGCTCACAAAGAAATACTACAGCCCTTTTAAAGTTAGGATCTTTTAAAAATGGATCTGCAATGAGTAATATGCCGGGTGCAGGAGTTGTCATTGTATAGGATATACTTATTTGTTGATGAGTTTGCTGCCGGGAATTTTGTTATTGGTAAGTTTGTCAGTAGGACGCTTCAATGAGTAATCATCATAATCTATTCAAACAATAGCGTGCTAATTAAAACTGCCAATTGCGAACAATGAATTCCTGACCTTGAGATAATACCTTTTCTAAATTACTATTTAAATTGAAAATGCAAGATCTTTATTTAATTACTTTAATATTAAAATATGGATTGCTCCACAAAAGGATGGAAATAATTGTTTCTATGCAAAACCTTCGTTAAAATGTTTCGGGCTGCACGAGTAAGATTAGCAAACCTGCTTTAGAGGTGTATTTTTGTAAAGGGTGTAAAGTAATGGGAGTATTCCTTGCTGAAATTATCAACGGTTCAATATCAGCGATTCATAAAAAAAATCATTTGAGTGAAAAAAATTTTCCCCATTATTATTTTATTGATCAGTTTGTCTCTTGTAGGAATCATCTTTATACAGGTGTCGTGGTTTAATTCCATGCTTGAGAACAAAGAAGAAGAATTAAAGATTCACGTTGCCACATTAATAGATGAAGTGGGTGAGCAATTGATCGCGGAAACCAGTAATGCACTTCCTAACCTGAAGAACTCACCACTCAAGCCTTCCTTCTCATGGCCTTCCGACCAGTTGCTGAATGAATTTATGAAACCGGCCACAATATCTTCCCGGTATACGGAATTTGAAATTAATGAGAGGCTCCGGAAATCCTTCAATAATCACGGGATGAAGGATACAAAATTTGAATTCGCTATTTTGAACGACGCGGATGTTTTGGTATATGAAATGAAATCGAATGGCTTTCTAAACGTGCGGGAAGATACGATCCGTCATTATCAATTCTTTTATCCCATTCAGGTTCCCAGTGGCAGTAATTATGAAGGACTGATGCCACAGGAAACCATGCAGGTAATAGTGCCCAATGTTAAACATATAGTAATAAGGCAATTGAGGTGGATGATTGCAGGAGCTATCTTATTTACTCTGATATTACTCGCCGCCTTTTATGTAACGCTCAATGCCCTTATACGGCAAAAAAAGTTAAGTGAGATCAAAAACGATTTCATTAACAACATGACGCACGAGTTTAAAACACCTTTGGCTACTATTTCACTTGCAGTGGATGCATTGCGGAATGAAAAAGTGTTGCAGAACCGTCAAAAAATGGATTATTTCAGCGGCATCATAAAAGAAGAAAATAAGCGAATGAATAAGCAGGTGGAAACTATCTTGCAGGCGGCTTTAACAGACAGGCAGGAACTACAGCTTGATCTTAAACCTATTCATGTTCATGATATTATTCACGCAGCTCTTTCTAATTTTAATCTTCAGCTAGAGGAGAAAAATGGAAAAGCCGATCTGCAGTTGAATGCTAAAAACGATTTGATCAATGCAGATGAAGTTCATTTCACCAACCTTATCAGTAACCTGGTGGATAACGCTGTTAAATATTCAAATGATAAACTTCAGATAAAAATCACTACGGCTAATACCAGCAGGTCTCTTGTTATAAAGGTTGAAGACAGCGGAATTGGCATGAGCAAAGAAACGATAAAACGCATTTTTGAAAAGTTTTACAGGGCGCATACCGGTAACCTTCACAATGTAAAAGGATTCGGTCTCGGACTTAGTTATGTAAAAACGGTGGTAGATGCGCATCATGGCAAAATAAAAGTAGAAAGTGTGCTGGGCAGGGGAACATGTTTTATTATTGATATGCCTGTAATGGCCCAGGTATGAGGTGTCAGGTATGAGGTATGAGGTAAAACCCCGAAGGGGTGAAATGATTATAGCAACGAATGAATATTTAACCGGAACCCCGAAGGGGTGACATTATCGCGGAGAATAATGCCATCCCTTCGGGGTTTCTTCCTCATACCCCCATACCTGTAATTGTCTGAACTGTGATTAAATGATTTAATGATAGACTATGAACTTAATCATAGTCTATCATTAAATCATTTAATCACAGTTCAGACAACCACAGCAGACACCCATCTCCAAAACTCAGGAATCTAAAATTATTTTCTAAGGCATAGTCGTAAACTTTAGTCCATTCATCACCGATCAATGCGGCTACCAGCAGTAACAGTGTAGAATTTGGCTGGTGGAAATTGGTGATTAGTCCGCGTACCAGTTTTGCACGATAGGGTGGGGCAATAAGAATGCTTGTTTTTGCAACAAGTTCATGCATGTTATTTTTATCCATCCAGGTTAATAAAGCCTGTATCGCCGTTTCTACGGGAACTGAAACTTCTTTCAGTTCCTCATACACTTCCCATTGCTTTATTTCAAGAGTATTGTTATCAATGCAGGGGTTTGAACAACATTTAACTCCCATCCAGTATAAACTTTCCAGGGTACGTAAGCTGGTGGTTCCTACTGCAAAAATATCCTGTTGGTGATTGAGCAGTTTTTGCAGGAAGGTTCTTTCAACCTGCATAAATTCCGCATGCATGTTATGACCACTTATGGTTTCACTTTTCACCGGCATAAAAGTTCCGGCGCCTACATGAAGGGTAATAAAATCTGATTGTATGTTTTTTACTTCCAGCGAACGAAAAATATTTGTGGTAAAGTGTAAACCTGCCGTAGGCGCTGCTACCGATCCATCTGCCGCTGCATAAATTGTTTGATAGCGCTCGCTGTCGGAAAGCACTGTTTCTCTTTTAAGATAAGGAGGGATAGGTATTACTCCAAATAGGTGCAGGATCTCGGAAAAGGTTAGATGAGCAGGTTCCCATAAAAATTCTATTGTGAAACTGCCGGCCGAGTGCTCTGTAATCCGCGCCTCCAACGAAACGGAGACGCCATTTTCAGATACTTCCCTTTTCATCGTCTGCCCGTGTTTCCATTTACCTGCACCGCCGATCAAACATTTCCACCAAACTGAAGCTTTTGTTTGCATAGCCGTTGTTATGTCGGGATACTGGCTGTGAGGCTCAAGAGCAAAAATTTCAATCATGCCTCCTGTTGGTTTCCGAAACAGGAGCCTGGCTTCTACAACACGCGTGTTGTTGAAAACCAATAGGGCGTTTGCAGGAAGATGGCGGGCTATGTTGCTATAAAGATCTTCCTTAATCGTGTGGTTGTTATAAACCAATAGTTTCGACTGATCTCTTTCCGCCAGGGGAAATTCCGGAATTCTATCTTCCGGCAGCAGATAACTAAAATCTTTAATGGCTAAATTCCGTGGATTCATAACAGCCGGCAGAGGTTTAATGCTATTGCAAATTAGCAATCATTTTTAATTAACAGTTGGCTGAAATGCAGCTCACATATTAAAGAACCGGTAAGTATTCATGTATACATCATCGTTAGTTAAAAATATTGCAAAAAATTTATCCACAGGTTATGCACACTAATTAACATGTAAACCGGGTATTCTATGCGTAAAAACACGTAAGACCTGCTCTGGATGCAGTTTTCATCTGTATTATAACAAGTGGAAAAATATAACAAAGATAAATTTCCGAAGCGAGTGGGAAAAAGTGTTATTTTGTGGTAATAAATGTTTTGTCAGGCTTAACCCTTTGTAAAGGATAGGTTTTTTAGGTGAATATGAGGCTACATTAGATGCGAAGGGAAGGTTTCTTTTACCTGGTGGTTTTAGGAAGCAATTACCTGAAGACAGCAGTACCAGGTTTGTGATAAACAGAGGATTTGAAAAGTGCCTGAGTTTATATCCTATTAAAAGTTGGGAACCCATTTTTGCAGAGATTAGTAAGCTGAATGATTTTGATCCTAAAGTAAGAGAATTCAGGCGGTATTTTTTAAATGGAGCCACAATAATGGAATTAGACGCAGCAGGCAGGTTGCTGTTACCACAGAATTTGAAGGATCATGCAGGACTTGAAAAAGATATAGTTCTTGTTGCTGCAGTAGATAAAATTGAAATCTGGGACAAAACCAAATATCAACAGTTCTTTGAATCTTTTTCACCGGAATCCTTCAGCGATCTTGCACAACAGGTAATGGCCGGAGTTAAAAAAGAGGTATAGGCTCAATTAGCAGTTGAATGCTGTTAAGCAGTTATAAGTAACTTATAGCTTTTAAATTCTAATGCATTAGTATTTTGTAATGTCGAACTATCATACTCCAATCTTACTTGACGAAGTAATTGAGGCATTGAATATATATCCGGGAGGCGTGTACGTTGATTGCACATTCGGCGGCGGAGGGCACTCAAAAGAAGTACTGAAGCATTTAAATGATGAAGGAAAACTGTTAGTGTTTGATCAGGATGAAGATGCCAGGCGCAACCTGCCGGAAGATGAAAGAGTGATTTTTATACCTCATAATTTCAGGCACCTGCATCGGTTTTTGAAATTGCATAAGGTGTTGCAGGTGGATGGAATAATGGCTGACCTGGGTGTATCCAGTCATCAGTTTGACGAAGGGGCAAGAGGGTTTTCTACCAGGTTTGATGCGGAACTGGATATGCGGATGAATAACCGCCAATCATTGAAGGCGTATGAGGTGGTGACAACTTATGCGGAAGAACGCCTGCATAAATTATTTGAGTTGTATGGAGAAGTTACGAACGCAAAAACACTGGCAAGAACAATTGTAGAAGCCCGTAAAACGGGTTCGCTCAAAACAATCAACAATTTTAAAACGGCCTTAGCATCCATAGTAAAAGGGAATCCAAATAAATATTTTGCACAGGTTTTTCAGGCATTACGCATAGAAGTGAACGATGAACTGGAAGCGTTAAAGGACATGCTGCAGCAAACAACATCAGTAATGAAACCAGGCGGGCGTATTGCAATGCTTACATTTCATTCACTGGAAGACAGGATCGTAAAAATTTTTTTTAAGAAAGGAGATTTTGATGAGGATACCGGCAACCCTTTTGAGCAGCATGAAGAAAAGCCGCATCCTTTTAAGATCATTACGAAGAAACCAATTATACCGTCGGAAGAAGAACAAAAAATGAATCCAAGATCAAGAAGTGCAAAACTTAGAGTAGCAGAAAGGAGTTAGCTGTCAGCTATCAGCCGTAAGCTATCAGGAAGAAAAGCTACAACGGCTTGATCGTCTTAAGCTGATTGCTGATAGCTGAAAGCTAATAACGTTAATAAGTTAAATAAGTATTAATCC
>CAXTDO010000109.1:0-3689 GCA_964242315.1 uncultured Flavihumibacter sp. | reverse complement strand
GCTATCAGGAGGAAAAAAGCTACAACGGCTTGATCTCTGAAAGCTGACAGCTGAAAGCCGATAGCTGATGGCTGATAACGTTATAAAATATTAATCCCAATGCCCTGGATTAAAAAAAATAAGGAACGCAAGTTAAGCTGGAAGCGCAGGTTTAATTATCAGTGGATAGTTAAAAATGTTCCTTTCTTTCTCTTCCTTGCTGTATTGGCAATACTCTACATATACAACGGTCATTTTTCAGATAACACTATAAAGGATATTAATAAAACAAGCAAAGAACTTAAAGAGCTGCAGTACGAATATAAAACAATCAAAAGCGAAGTGATGCTACGCAGCAAACAAAGTGAACTCGCCAAAGCAGTAGAACCACTAGGCCTAAAAGAATTGACTCAACCACCTTACGTTTTGAATGATTCGGCAAACAGCATAAAGTAACTACGGATTTAACGGTAAAAATATTCACCAGGTAAAATCGCCGGCATACTAACGGCAATAAGTATTGGAAGTAAAACGCGACATATTATGGCGGGTGTCTATAAGCTTTCTCGGGATAGTGTTTGTAAGCATTATGATCCTGGGAAAGGCCATCTATATTCAGCAATTTGAAGGAATTTACTGGAAGAATAAAAGCGATAGCCTCCATCAGAAATTTATTGAGATGGCTGCCGACCGCGGAACGATTTATAGTGAGGATGGAAGCATGCTTAGTACTTCCATACCTTATTTTGATATATACATTGATTTTGGCGCCGATGGATTACTGGAAAAAAAAGGAAAGCGATTTAAAGACAATATAGATTCTTTGTCTATGGCATTGTCGGCTTATTTTAAAGATCAACCGGCAGGCGTTTATAAGAAACAGTTACAACAGGGGTTTCATAGTAAAGACAGGTATTTTCCGGTAAAAAAAAATCTGTCATTCGATCAATATAAAACATTAAGAACATTTCCATTGATTAACCTGGGAAGGAATAAGAGTGGTTTTATTGCAGAGGTAAAAAGCAGGCGTTTAAATCCGTTTGGTTTGCTGGCTAACAGAACTATAGGACTTGCCCGCAGAAATTCCCAGAACGTTGGCCTGGAAAGAACATACGATGCGCTTTTGAAAGGAGAAAGCGGCAGCAAGCTGGTGCGGTTTATTGCCGGCGGAGTAGCCGTTCCTGTTGAAGGTTATCAGATTGATCCTGAAAACGGTAAGGATATCATCACTACGCTGGACGTAAATATCCAGGACATTGCCCAAAACGCGTTATTAAAGATGATGATCGAAAATGAATGTGATCACGGAACCTGCATTGTTATGGAAGTGGCCACCGGCAAGATAAAAGCAATAGCAAACCTGGGCAAAAGATCAGAAGGTGTTTACTGGGAAGACCTTAATTATGCCATCCGTGCGTCTGAACCCGGTTCCACTTTTAAACTGGCAACACTATTAGCCGTGCTGGAAGATAAATATGTAACCCTCGATAAGATGGTGAACCTTGAAGGCGGGAAATGGCATGTGAACAAAAGAACTGTTTTTGACAGCGAAACACATGGCTTGTACGATGTTACTATTCAGAAAGCATTCGAGCATAGTTCCAATGTTGGCATGGCCAAACTGGCAATGACTTATTATGCCGGCAACCCCAACCAGTTTATCGATCATCTGAAAAAGCTTCACCTCGATCAGCAATCCGGTGTAGGACTTGTTGGAGAAACCAACCCGATCATTAAAACACCCAAATCGAAAACCTGGAGTGCCACCACATTACCCTGGATGGCGTTTGGATATGAAGTGCTGGTGAGTCCCATGCAAACACTGATGCTGTATAATGCCGTAGCCAATAACGGCACAATGATGAAACCTTATCTTGTTAATGCTATCCAGCAGAACGGCTTAACCATTAAAAGCAATCAACCCGAGGTACTGGAAGAATCTATATGCAGTGACGAAACACTGAAGCAATTGAAGATTTGCCTGGAAGGGGTAGTTACAGAAGGAACGGGAAAGACTTTGCAAAATCCATATTACAAATTCGCAGGAAAAACAGGAACCGCCCTGGTGGCAAATGGAAAATATGGCTATGCCGACCATATCTATCAATCTTCTTTTGCCGGTTACTTTCCGGCTGACCATCCCCGTTACTCCTGCATAGTAGTGATTAAAAACAAACCTCATGCAAGCAAGTTCTACGGAGCCGCAGTTGCCGGTCCCGTTTTTAAAGATATTGCCGATAAACTGAATGCAGTAAACGCAGGTAAAGGCGGCGCAGACATGGTACATGCCATCAAAAAAGACAGCACCGGATTTTATTTTACCGCCGATACAAAAGACATGAGATACGTATTGAACACCATGAAGGTAAACTTCCTGGATTCAGCATCTAACAGCGGTTTCAGCAGTATGTATTCATCAAATTATGTTCCTGTAGTGAATGCCAGGCCTGTGAATAAGAAAACCATCCCCAATGTAACCGGAATGGGGCTGAAGGACGCTTTGTATCTCCTGGAAAACATGGAGGTTAAGGTAACTACAAAAGGAAAAGGAAAAGTAGTAGCGCAGTCTGTTGCTCCGGGAACAACGGTGGTAAAAAATCAGAATATATCTATTGATCTTAACTAAAGCGAGTTCCTGAATGGAACATATAAATGATGATGGTGTTGCTCGACATATTATACAAGGTTAGTCTCCGCTCCGTGCATGGTGATACAAGTACGCCGATTGCAGACTTGCAGATCGATTCACGCAAAGTGGGTAAAGGTTCGGCATTCATTGCCATTAAAGGAGCCTTAACCGACGGGCACCAGTTCATTCCCATTGCACTTCAAAAAGGCGCTACGGCCATCATTTGCAAAACGCTGCCTGATACTTTAAACGAAGGTGTAACGTACATTGAAGTAGAGGATACCGCCACCGCAGCGGGTTTAATGGCAGGCAATTTTTATGGGCAGCCATCGCAGCAACTGCAACTTGTTGGTGTTACCGGAACAAATGGTAAAACAACCATTGCTACATTGCTGTATAAACTTTTTACTGCATTGGGTTATAAGTGTGGTTTATTAAGCACCGTTCAAAACCAGATCGGTGATCTTGTGTTGCCGGCAACTCATACAACACCGGATGCCATAAGTTTGAATGAATTGCTGAAACAAATGTATGATGAAGGCTGTACCCATGTATTCATGGAAGTAAGTTCGCATGCATTGCACCAGGGTCGTGTAGCCGGTTTACAATTCGCCGGTGGCCTGTTCAGCAATATCACACACGATCATCTCGACTACCATAAAACATTTGATGAATATATCAGAGTAAAAAAAACTTTTTTTGATTCATTAGGGTCGTCAGCATTTGCTATTTCCAATCTCGACGATAAGAGGGGAACGGTGATGTTGCAGAATACCGCTGCTAAAAAATATTATTACAGCCTTCGTACGATGGCCGATTTTAAAGGCAAGATTCTGGAGAATTTATTAACGGGCCTTGTGATGAGTGTAAATGATCTGGAAGTTCATTTCAGGATGATCGGTGAGTTCAATGCTTATAATATTCTGGCTGTATACGGCGCTGCTATGTGCATGGGTCAGGAAAAAATGGAAGTATTAAGATGCCTGAGTATTTTAACCGGTGCCGAAGGCAGGTTCGACTATCTGGTTTCTGCCAAAGAACGAATAATAGGTATCGTAGATTATGCGCATACTCCCGATGC
>CAXTDO010000108.1:0-11098 GCA_964242315.1 uncultured Flavihumibacter sp. | reverse complement strand
GCCCTGGCTTCTGTTGCCGGCAGTTGCGTTAACGGAACCATTAAATCCTTCGAACCCTTTTTTAGTGATGATATTTATAACGCCGGCAGCACCCTCTCCATCGTATTTAGCTCCCGGACTTGTGATTACCTCTACTGATTTAATGATTTGAGCAGGCATCTGCTTCAAAGCCTCGGCAAGATTTCTGGCCATCATCGTTGAGGGCCTGCCGTTAATGAGCACTTTTATATTACTGTTGCCTCTCATCTGAACATTACCGTTTAAATCAACATTCAGCATTGGTACTTTTCGAAGCACGTCAGCAGCCGTGCCGCCGGCATTGGTAATATCCTTTTCGGCATTATAAACAAGCCGGTCACCTTTATCCTCAACCAATGCTTTTTGACCTGTAACAGTAACTGCCTCCAACTGCTGGGTTTTGGAGATTAAATAAATCTTGCCAAGGTTCACTATTGATTGGGCCGCTCCTAGTTTAAAATTTATTACTTTTAACTGATATCCTACAAACGATAATTCCAGTACATAATTTCCGGGTGTGATGTTACTAATTGAAAAGTTCCCTGATGAATCACTGGCAAGGGCAGCAACCTTATTTGACTTCTGTAATACAACAATTGTTGCGCGTGCAACAGGCCTTGCAGTTATGGAGTCAATAACAGAACCAATGACTTTTACATCAGGCGACGTCTGAGCTATAAGTTGATTCGAAATAAAAATCATCAATAGCGGAAAAAGCCTTAAATGCATTTTCGGTGTAGTTAAGAGTATTAAATTAATAGTTTAACGGATCACAATATCTGTACTGACAGCATATCGGAATTAGCTTCTCAATTACCTTGCTCCTCTTAAATACCGATATCAGTTAAAGATAAACCTGATATGGACATACTTATGAATAAGCAAATTGATAAAAATATCATTTAGGAAAACATTATGAATCGCTGCCATCAGATAAGCTTTTGTGCAGGGCATTGAAGTATAATCCTGTCGGGATCAATTAATGAAACACAATGAGTTTTTTGACGGTGTATAAAAAGGCGCTGCATAACGCAACGCCTTTTTTAGATTGGCATGTATAAGCTTATTGTTTAATGATCTTGATGACCATTTTCTGGAGAGCCTTTAATTATGTTGTATAAGCTAACAGCTAAGGCTATTTTACAACTACCTGGCGGATTTCTTTAATTCCATTGAGACTAAACATCATCGTATATCTACCAGAAGGCAAGTTACCCATATGTACATGGCCGCTGTTAACACCGGCTACAGCATACATTTCTGTTTCAATCACAACTTTTCCTTCGGAGCTTAACACTTTTACCTGCATATCTCCTGGCCTGTCGGCGTTAAACTGAAGCATCAAATGTCCGGATTTGCTTATTGGATTTGGGCTGATTGATGTGATCAGCTTTGGTAACGCAATCGTATTTTTAAATAATTGAACTTCTGTAAATTTTGTTTTGCCGTCTTTGTCTACTACAGCCACAACGTAGTAAGCGTATCTGTCATTCGCACTGAAGGTATTATCGGTGTAGGAATAATTTTTTTCGGTGACAGAGTTACCTGACGCCGGCACCTTAGCTATCTCTGTATACGATGACCCGTTATAGCTTCTTCTTACTGAAAAATAATCAGTATTTTGCTCAGTCGACGTTTTCCAGCTTAACGCGGGCTTACTATTTAATGCGTTTAATTTAAAATCTCTAAATACAACCGGTAAAACAGCCGATGCAGTAAATGATGCTTTCATCCCTTGTGACAATTGATGTGGTTTACAGGAGTATTTATATGTGCCAGGAACGGTAACAATGTAATTGAAGGTGGTAATTCCGGCAGTTATAGGCGCGTCCCAGGAGGCTGCACCCGATGGGAGTGAGTTTCCTCCAGGAACATTATTAACAGGATCACAGGTGGTGGTATGTGTTCCTGATACGAACGTCCACCTGATAGTGTCGCCAATCAGAACATTGGGTAGGTTTGCCGGCGTGAACTGGAAGTTAGCAACAGCAACATTAAAAACTGTGGAATATGTTTTTCCTGCAAACAAATTTAATAGCAGTAACGCAAGTACATTTTTTTTCATACAAGTCATTTTTATTATGTAAACACAAAAATTCCGTTTACAATCAAACAACGTACATTATTGAAAAATGGCAGCTTTTAAGATTAGTTTATTATATAATTTTTTTATTAACATAATTTCATTTCAAATTCAAGAACACTATAACAGTATTCAGTAAAATTCTATCTATGCCAAATAAAATGTGCCCATCGGTTCATTAAACATTATAAAAATGCAAAATCTACTAATATTAGATTTGTTGTAATGTTGGTAGTACCGAGGTGATCGTAATTAGGCAATTCATTTTTAAAATACTGTTCTACGCAGTATAATTATTCTTTTAATCAAAACGTTTATGAAACGTATAGCCGCGGCACAACGAATAATATTTGTTAAGTCTGCTTCAAACGATTTTCTCTGACTCGTTTTATCTCTGCCGTCAAAGCATCGTAAACATCCGGTATTTTTTTTGGCTCCACAGTCTGTACAATGCGCTTATCCTTAACCTTGATGTTAATCCAGTCTTTAGACTTCATCCGTGGTCGGTAGATACTTTCCTTTCGCTTGGCCACCATGCCTTCCAGTCCGAGTTGTTGCATATGATGGAACAACTCCACGCCATCATCAAAATGATCGCTGTACGTTAGTATGCTTTCCTTCTTCAAAACATGTAGCAACATTTCCTTACGCTGCAGCAGGGGTTTGTTTAAATAAATTACGCCTTCGTAATAAAGCAGGTCAAAGGTGTAATATACCAGGTCGCCTTTGCCGTCATAGCTTTGAAGCGCATTATAATCCGGCTTACCGTTCACATCCAACACAACTACTTCGCCATCCAGAATCATATCTTTCTGGCCCTCCAGTTCGTTAGCGACCAGCATATACTTATTTGTACAATCCTTGCCATCTTTAGTATAGAGTTTGGCTTTGCCGTTATGTACTTCTGCAAGCACACGGTAGCCATCCCATTTAATTTCATACAGCCAATCAGGATTGTTAAAAGGCTCCTTACCGGAATTACCGAGCATTGGAAATATACGTTCAGGGAAGAGGCCTTTATTTTTTTTAGTTGTTTTCATAAGCCATGGATGTATTAAAACATTTTTCCCAATTCTCCAACGCTTCCTGTGCTGTTACACCTTTTCCGGTTATGCCAGACCTGGTATCATTTTCTGAATAACAACAATACATTAAGCCATCGATATAAATGTCGGGATTAAACAGCTCGATATGTTTGAGTAAATCAGGATAACGCCTGTCCAGCCTGCGTAAATACTCAGGGTTGATCTCTATTGCTTGCATAATGGTAATGATTAGGTACGCTTAAATTATACTTAGAAAATTTTTGAAAGTATTTATTCTTTTGCGTATTTGCAATATAGAGTTATGCACCATTAATACACCGTTATCCACTTTTTATTCACAGTTCAATGTTACGATGACTATGAAATATTTTTAAGATTTGTTAGTGATGTCATGTAGTAAAAATTAGTAGAAATCATTTAGTCGGAATATTTATATTGTGTAACTATCGGCACTGATTCATTTTTTTTACTTAAAGTCGTTAACGTACACTGGTAACTGTACGAATCCGTTTTGCAGGCACAAGTAAAAAAATACTTAAATAATATATTTAATAGACAAAACCTAATAAAAACAAAACGGTTACCAAATGAAATTTGAAAATGGCAAACCCGAAATAGACGGGAAGCTAAAAAACGGAGTTCATAAAGAATATTTTAAGCACGGTTCTATTTCTTGTGAAGGAGAATTCAGAGACGGTGAACGAACGGGAGAATGGAAATATTATCTCGCAAATGGACTACTAAAAGCTATTGGAAATTATACGGATGGTAAAATGACAGGCGACTGGAAATGGTATCGTGAAAATGGAAAACTTATGCAAACAGGTTCGTTTGATAATGACCTAAAAACGGGACTTTGGTTAAGGTACCAGGAGAATGGAGATCTGATGGACGAGACAGAGTTTGTTGATGGCAAAAAAAGGAAATGCAAAATATATCAGACCAAAAAAAGAAAATAACAAAAAGCCCTGCTTTCTGCAATAAAGCAGAAAGCAGGGCTTAACAAATTAATTATTTATCCTTTAGCAAGCAATTCATCGAGGTTACCCAGTCCTGAGGTAAAGCCTTCTTCAAATCCCATTTCTATGATCTTATCCATATCCGACTGATTGGAGAAAGATATTTCGATGGTTACCCTTGTACCGGTATCCGTTTGAGAAAACTCGTTGTGCCAATGCATGGACGGCATATCACCCGATTTGTTTCCCTGTTCATCGCAAAAAGAATCCACGGCCGTATACCGTTCCGTTGCAAATATCGTTTGAAAATCTACCCGCGCCCAGTGGCGCTCCCCTTCCGGGCCTACCATGCAATAGAGCCACATTTCGCCTTCTTTGAAGTCCATTGTTTTTGTTTCTGCACGCCCGGGTTTAGGCGCCCACCATTGATCCAGCAAGTTACTCTCTGTCCAGGCTTTCCAAACCTGATCTACCGGAGCATCAAATTCTCTTAATACAATAATTTTTTTGTCGGCAGTGTCTTTAGTGATGCGGGCTTTGCTGTTTGTAATCATGACTTTTTCGTTTTTAGATCTTTTAGTATGATATCTAACTGGTTAAACCGGCTTTCCCATAGTTGGCGGAAAGGTTTCAACCAATCAGAAATTTCTTTAAGTTTTGCGGGGTTAACATAATAGTATATTTCCCTGCCCACCTGTTCCTGTTTAACTAATTGACACTCCCGCCAATACATGAATGTGTTTAGATACCGCCTGCCTGCTTGTGTCGAAATTTTCCGCCAGGGCATTGGGTGTCATCGCGTGAAGCGCGATCATGCCTAAGATGGCTCTTCGTGTTGGATCGCTGACAGCATGAAATACATCTCTTTTCATGATTTATTATTTTAACGTGCAGCTACATGGTTGCAAATATATGTGCAACTAATTGATTGCACAATTTTTTTGTGGTTTTTTTTAAACACAGAGGGCACAGAGAGGGAAACAAAGAGAGCATAAAAATATATCCTCTGCGCTCTCTGTGTTTCCTCCTCTGTGCCCTCTGCGGTTAAAAAAACTTATAATATTAGCTGCTACATTCCTCTAACAAAATTGCTTTGAAAGAATATTTAATAAAGGCTTCATTTCTATGAATCGCACCGCTTCCAGATAAAATTAAAAGAAACTAACGGCATGCCCTACCTGCCGTTTGCCCTGAGAACTGTAATATCTTTTGTAATTTGATCATCATAAGTTTTTTTAACGATATAGTGCCATTGTTTTTCTGACACATCTACAAAGAAGATCTCTCCGAGCTTATGACTTTTAACTGCATCCTGAAATTCCTTAGGCATCATCTCTATCCCAAAAAACCAACCGGTGTCGCCATGAGTAGTGTTGCCATCCATGGTGTATTGATCAGAAAGTTTTTCGAACGGCGTTCCTGCATTAGCTTTCTGAACAATGAGCTTTTTGAGACTGTCTATTTCAGGTACTGAAAGTGATCCGCCATCTAAAAAAATATAGTTAGCCCTGTAATTAACTTTTTCTGATGCCTCGATAACTTTATAAGTAACATAACCAACTGAGAATATATCGCCTTTGCTTTGCCGTAATAACCTCTTTTCCAACAGTGACGAGTCTTTTCCGTACGACAATTTAAGTATAGTGGGTTTAAGCGATGGATTAGCATCAATGTATTGTTGCGCGTCCTGTACTGTAGCTATTTTTTGAAACCTTTCAGTAACTGTTGGTTGTGCGATGATCTGTACTGAAAAAAGCAGTAGTAAGCCTGCAAGGGTACTTGTAATTATTGTGTTTTTATTCTGTTGCATTGAAAAAAATATTGCCATCATTTTCTGTTTATAAAAATTATTTACCATTTATGAAGTTACAATTTTTCATTATATCAAAGCGGTTGGCTTAGTAAAGTACTACAAAAGAATAGTTAAAGTGTTTTTAAACAGCGAGTCTGAACGCTGATTTACCTGATGAAGGATTATATTGATAAAGGTATGCCGGCATCAATATAATCCCTATAATCCTTCCATCAGGTAAATCAGCGTTCAGACTCGCTGTTTAAAAAACGCTGTGGGGCTACTGCTTAATAATCTTTATCATCACCTTATTATTTCCCTGCTTCACCTGTGCAACATAAATCCCCGGCCGGTAATTAGCACCTACTTCTATCGTCTGACCAGGCGCAATGCCTTTTCTTGTTTCTACTACCTTTCCAAGAACATCTGTCACAGTTAGATCCAGGCTGTTTTCATGATGAGTGGTTGCCACCTTTAACCTGAAAAAGTTAGTGGTTGGGTTAGGGGATGTTGTGATACTTAACCCTCCGGCTATTGCAGCGATACTATTTTTATCAATAGCCGGTGTTGAGTTAACTCCGGCCGTGGTTAATGCCGGCGAGGTGCATGTAACGGTAATGCTGAAGCAACAGGTGTCTCTTTGGTCTGTAATACTATTGGTTGATTCATAACACACCCTGTAAACGCCTGTGCCCTGGGCACTGCCATTGGCAGGGCCGGAGATCTGCCTGTATCGTATAAGCGGCTCGTCAAATTCTGTTATGAAAGGAGCATTGTCGCTGCGCTGGTCGTTCCAGTTGCCGTAAGAGTCGAGCAGCCGCACGTATCGTTCTTTAACGTAACGAGTGTTTCCTGAGGCATTATTGGGCTCTCCGGGCGCCCAGTTAGTGTATCCTGAAGATTCACCGTTCACCCAGCCAAACTGACCCGGCTTTCCGGTATTGTAAAGTCCTATCCATGGCGCGTAGCCAGAGCCTCTGATCTGATTAAAAATAAAATTGTTTTCGGCGGCGCTGGTAAGAGTAACCAGGTGACCGTTTACACTGGTGTCGCCGATATAAAACGAGATGTCTTTGGCTACGGGCCAGGGGTATTTAAATGAAGATTTATAGTACCCGTGCCTGTTAAGCACACCCATGCAGGTAAGCATTCCCCCTGTAAAATCAAGTTCTTGAGGGATGGCAATAGTGGCAGGGAAAGTGTCGCGTGGTTCGGTCCATCTGATGGTAACGGTTGCAGTACAGGATGGTACGGTAAAGATAAGGTCTGGCATGCAGGAGGCAGATTGGTCTGCAACAAATTTCTGAATGCGGTGGTTGCCATAATCAGAAACATATAAGCTTCCTGCGTGATCTACAAAAACACCCAGAGGAGAATTTAGTTGATTGGGCGCTGAACCCTGTCCATTACCACCTGCCACTGTAATGCCTGAGGTAGCACCAGGTGCCCATTTCTGCACACGGTGGTTATCGGCATCGGTTATAAAAATATTTCCGGCAGGGACTACAAAAACATCAGTCGGGTTTACCTGGTTATCGGCTGATCCCCGACCATTGCCACCTGCGACCGTAATGCCGGATGTAGCACCGGGTGACCACTTCTGAACGCGGTAGTTACCAGCGTCACAAACATAAATGTTTCCTGCGGTATCCACAAAAACACCAAATGTAATCTGTAATTGATTCGCTGCAGATCCGCCGGTGCTGCTGCCTGCAACTGTGGTGCCTGTTGTTGCACCAGGAGCCCATTTTTGCACACGGCTGTTTATCTGATCAGAAATATAGATGTTATTTGCAGCATCAAGATATATGGACCAGGGGTCATTCAATTGATTTGGCGCTGATCCGCGACCATTGTTTCCTGCCACAATTGTTCCTGAAGAAGCGCCGGGTGCCCATTTCTCCACACGGGCGCCATTGGCTTCATCAATATAAATGTTGCCGGTTGCATCAACAAAAACATCAAATGGTAAATTCAATTGATTAGGCGCCGACCCGGCGCCGTTACCACCTGCTACTGTCACGCCTGTTGAGGCGCCGGGGCCCCATTTTTGAATGCGGCTGTTTTGCTGATCCGTTATGTAAATGGTTCCGGCAGGTTCTACAAAAATACCAATCGGAGAATTAAGTTGATTGGGCGCCGCTCCGGGGCCGTTACCTCCCGCCACTGTAATGCCAACCGTTGAAAATCCCGTACCTGGCGGCGGCGGCGCACCGGATACAGATGTACTGCCTGGCACCCCGAAGGCACCGGCGAACTGACAGCACATAAAAAGACAAGCGACGAGTAAAGACATCTTTTTCATAAAACAAGTAATTGGGTTAAACTATTAAGATTTAGGTTGAGAGACAATCGTTTTAACTAATGCATTACCGTTGACCAAAAAGATGTGATCAAAGAGCTTGTGAAAGGTATTAAATTTATTTATATTTTAGAAACGCTTGTAATATAGGTTGGCATTGAAAATTGTTCAGTGAACGAGAGAAAATGTGTCAATTAAAGATTAACATCGTAATATATCAACGGAGTTTTTCGCGGATATTTTTTAACTGATGTAAATGCCGCTGGGTATGTACGATAGTAAAAACGATACCCTCGGCGCGTGTTATAAAGCCGGATTGGGGCAACTGAAATGCGGTACAGGTTTTTGTAGCGTCCAGCGTTTCGATGGCTTTAAGAAATCGAGCCTTTATATCCTGCAATGACTGAATTAGATGTCGCTTGTCGTATTCCTTTTCCTCGGGAACGATAAATTCCGGAGACTTCATCCTAGTATCAAAATTTAAAAAAATTGCTTTAAAATTAGGGATGTTTGCTTCAGGGTCCCGTTCGGTATCGTTAACCGGGCCGTTCATCAGTTGTACGAATCCACCGGCAGATAAAATAATATGCTGGGCAAGCTGCCCGGCCGTCCAACTACCGGTAAACGGGATGGTGTTTATCTTTTCCGGTTCAATAGAAGATAATACCTCCAGCAGTTCGGTAAAAGTTTGGTTTGCTTCGGTTGCTGTTGCTTTGCTATCCATGTTATGCTTTTTTATAGTTTAAATGTTACTTCAGTCTTATCATGCACGTTACATCCTTTTCATTGAGGTACTGCTCCACACATTGTTGTATACATGATAATATTTTTAGTTCATTATTTGCCTTACAAATCTCTATATTGTTACCGGGATTAAACGGTTGCATAAACGACAACCTAAGGTTGCGATTTTGACAAATAAATAATATGTTTACAGACAATATAACCCTATGATCAATGTTGCAGTGATGATCTATGATGATGTGGTTCCATCTTCGGTTACCGGGGTTATCGACCTGATAACCGGGGCCAATAAGCATCTCGAAAAAAACGATAAATCAATTGCCTTCAATCTAGAACTGGCTGGTGAAAAAACAGCAAACGTACTTCCTACGTTCTTAACACGACTGGTTTGTCAAAAAACCTTTAAGGAAACAGGCATTCCTCAACTGATCATTGTTCCTGCATTCAGTGTGGGTAATGAAACGGTGGTGGAAAAGAATCAGGTGGCTGTTCAATGGCTCAGAGACATGAAATATCAGGGAGCCGAGGTGGCGAGCTTGTGTGTAGGCAGTTATTTCTTAGCCGAAGCAGGACTGCTGGATGGAAAAGAAGTAGCCTCGCACTGGGCTGCCGCAGATGATATACGAAAGCGATATCCTCGTGTTAAAATCAAGTCTGACCTGATAATAACAGACAAAGATGGTGTTTATACCAGCGGAGGCGCTTTCTCTTCGCTTAAGCTGGTTGTTTATCTTATAGAAAAATTCTGCGGAAGAGAGACGGCACTATGGATCAGCAAAATGTTTGCAGTTGAAATGGACAGAACCAGCCAGGCTCATTTCGCCGTATTCAAAGGCCAGCACCAGCACGAAGACAAGGAAATTTTACAGGCACAGCTTTACATGGAAAGTAAGTACCGGAATGATATCCATATCAGAGATGTTGCAGCCGTTGTTAATATGGGAAACAGGAATTTTATAAGACGTTTTAAAGCTGCTACCAATAATACGCCATTGGAATACCTGCAACGGGTAAGAATTGAATCAGCAAAAAAAGCTATCGAAACGAGTGAGAAGGATTTATCGTTCATTATAGACGATACGGGTTACAGCGACGTGAAAACCTTCAGAACAATTTTCAAGCGCTTCACCGGCCTCTCCCCTCTTGGATACAAAAAGAAATATGCAAGAGGGCAATAATGTTTAATATTTTAACCACAGAGAAGCAGGATTCTCAGGATTGGAAATAATTAACAGAATCTCGATACGAAATTTTGAAAATTATTTTCAATCCTGAAAATCCTGCTTCTCTGTGGTTAAAATATTGTTCGAACAGCTATAAGTTTAAACATCACTTGCCCAAAGTAATGTCTACTATTCCATTCCTGATAGCGTATAATACCAGTCCTACCCTGCTTCTTACATTCAACTTTTCAAAGAGTGCATCCCGGTATCCGTCAATTGTATGGATGCTTAAAAACATTTTATCAGCAATTTCGCGATAGGTATGTTCGGTGCAGGCAAGTTTTAAAAATTCAATTTCTCTTTCTGTAAGGTTGATAAGGTTTTTTATGGATTTACCTTCTTTTTCTTCATCGATTTTGTTAATGGTATTAATTAATTTACCGGTAACCAGATCGGAATAGTAATATCCTTTGCTTCCTATCGAATCCAGCGCTTCTTTTAATTCTTTTTTCCTGATGTCTTTCAATACGTACCCCTTCACTCCTAAACGCATCATACGTATAATGGCGTTCTCATTATCAAACATGGAAAGTACCAGGATTTTTATTTCAGGATGATACTGCTTTAACCAATGGGCTGTTTCATAACCATCCATTTCCTTCATACTGATATCCAATAAAACAATGTCGGGAAGTTCTTTCTTATTTAATTTTTCAATGAATTGCTTACCATTGTCGGCTTCCAGTAATACATTATAGTTACTAAAACCATTAATAAGCTCTGCTAAACCTTCCCTGAATAATTTATGGTCGTCTACTAAAGCAACCTTTGTTTTTGGTGTCATGCTACGGATTTTTATATTTCTATGAGAATGGTATGGTCAACAGT
This sequence comes from uncultured Flavihumibacter sp., assembly GCA_964242315.1. Lineage (GTDB taxonomy): Bacteria > Bacteroidota > Bacteroidia > Chitinophagales > Chitinophagaceae > JADCRZ01. Next base: position 103 of record CAXTDO010000108.1, on the reverse strand, counting down.
ATTTTGCTGCCATTATGAATTTCACTTTCAAAGGAAATGGCTGCACCGATTAGCCCTGCACGATCAATCATATTTCTAAGACATGCACCCTTACTGCCGTTCG
>CAXTDO010000107.1:0-11259 GCA_964242315.1 uncultured Flavihumibacter sp. | reverse complement strand
GAATATTTGTGGTAATAATCGCAACTGACATTTCCGTTCTGGTTTTTATATATCTTACCTTTTAAAGAAGAAAACTGATCCCATATAGATGGACCTTTACCATCTTTGTTATAAGCTCCTTCAATCTGGTAGGCGGCCGTAGAAACGCCCCAACTGAAATCATCGCCAAAATCCGCTCTTGTAAAACTCATATTGATATTAAGTTGCTAAGTGGTCCATGATCTTTTTTAAAGTTACCTTCCTGAATTTGCCCACTGAATCTATTTTTAAAGTAGGTTGAACTGATAAATAATCTGTATTTAAACTGCCATGATGGTTAACTATGTCATCAATTATTCGAGCGGTGATATCCGGATAAATGACCGGGATGTTTGAGCCGGATTGTATCCATGATTCTATTGCAGCACAATGCTTTTTCTTCAGGCTTTTTAAAACAGGTACGCCCATTGATTCCAGCGCCGCTGCGTTGCAATACTGTTCGTACTGTTTTTTCATAGGTATCACCATCAACTTCTTATTCAGGAACATAGCTTCAGCGGGCGTTTCAAAACCTGCTCCGCAAACAACACCCGCTGCTCCTGCAAGACTGTAGATAAAAGCTTCATTGGTTACAGGCTGAACGGAAACGTTTCCTTCGGTAAAAGATTCCCTGTTATGTTTTGAAAATACCTGCCAGCGGGCGCTCCTGCATTCACTTAAAACTTTTACAATTCTTTCGTCGTCGTAAGCAGGCAGGTACACTGTGTAATGACCTTTGTTTTCCGGACTTAAACCGCGGATCTGCCGGCGGATCACCGGCGTATAAATATTTTTATCGTAAGCCTTAAAATGAAAACCATAATGCTCCGATGCCGGAGCATAATATTTTAGTATTGCTTTACCTACCGGGTCTATATGTTTTGGCTGAGGCACATGCTCGTTCAATACCGCACCCTGGTGACTTAAAGAGATACACTGCTTATTGTTTATGTAACACGCCCATGCCGATACCGGCTCAAAATCATTAATCACCAGATCATAACTTTCAACAGGCACATTTTTGATTTCTGATAACAACCTGCGAATATTGCCTTTCCTGTAAGTTTCTTTAAGATCTATTCCGCCCTTCTTTCCAAAAACAAAACCAAGTCCTTTAAAGCGGTACCTTACGGTATAAGGCAGGTCAATATCAGCCTGCTCTCCACTGATAAGTAAGTCGAGGTCTCCTTTCTTTTGCAACAGGGGAATGATATCCCGCGCGCGGCTTAAATGTCCATTTCCGGTTCCCTGAATGGCATACAATATTTTCATGTTTTCATTAAGTTGAATTCATGCAACAAGTTATCAAATAATTGAACATTACTAAGTTCCGTGTCTTTTTCAACTCCTTCCGGCGTTATGCCTGATAAAGTGTCTTCGGCATATCGATAAATACGCCATACGCCCTTTGCATATTCAAGGGAGCTAAGATTTTCAATCCAGTCGCCGGAATTTAAATAAGTGATAGTGCCTTCAGCATTTGTAATCTGTTTGATTTCCGGATGATGAATATGACCGCAGATAACATAATCGTAATGATTCATGATGCCTATGTCGGCACTTGTTTGTTCAAAATTATTGATGAATTTAACTGCCGACTTAACGCTGTTCTTTATTCTTTTTGAAAGAGACAGTTTTCCTTTATTAAAAATTTTCTCTGAAATGAAATTAGCCACGCCGTTAATGAGTATCAACAAGTCGTAGCCCACCGCTCCTAATTTTGCCAGCCATTTGGAATGCTGCATGGTAACATCAAAAACATCTCCGTGGAAGATCCAGGCTTTTTTATTGTCTGGCAATTCAAGTACCAGCTTATTAACAATGCTGAAAGAACTCATCTTGAAGCCGGCAAACCTGCGCAGCATTTCATCATGATTACCTGGAATGTAATATGTTTTGCTGCCTTTGCTGATCCAGTCTAACAATTGGCGTACTACTTTCATATGGCTTTTAGGCCAATACCTTTTTGTAAATTGCCAGATGTCGATAATGTCGCCATTGAGCACGATTATTTTAGGCTTGATACTTTTAAGATATGTCAGCAGTTCTTTTGCCCGGCAACCATACGTTCCAAGGTGAATATCAGAAAGCACCAAAATGTCCACTTTGCGCTTATTGCTATTCATAATTGTATTTTATAATACCTGAAGGCAGAATAAAAATCCCTGAGAAGAAAAAGGAGAACTTTTGAAGTAAGATTAGTCAGTGAATATTTGATTCTTTTCATGGGCAGGGAATAATAGTTAGTAAATGAATGAGCAAATGGAACAAACATTGTTCATGCTTCTCAAACAATTTTTAAGAAGAATACGAAATATTTGTCTGAAGTAAAGTTCACCCTTCAATGTTATCTAATTATTACGCTATCATTACAAGTATGTTAAAGGTAAGTAGTACTATGTAGCTGCAAACACCTTTAGCATTTAAGTTTTCAATAATAAAGCTGTCAGTAGCCTGCATTTTAAATTGACATCGAAACTAACTGGATATTTTACAAGATGTAACGCATTTCAATTCAGTACGCGATTTCAGGCTTAACGCAGCTTTCGTGATTCATATATGCCATCCTCCGCAAGGCACTAACTACTTTAACTTTTTTCGATCGGTTTGATTTTTCTTCTGCTGGATCTTTCTTATATTGATCCTGATCTTTCTATGTAAGTTGTAATACCTACAGGTAAGCTTGGGTAATGCCAATAGCATCTCAAGATAAGCGTTCATTAATTGCTGAAGTTCAATCAGATCGTTGTTTAACTCTTCGTTTTTGTCGCCACAAGGTATTACTTCATCAGTTTCAACAATCGTTGAAATTATATCTTGGCATTGCATTATAAATTTCTGATGGGCTGCATTACTGATAAATGACACGGTTTAAGATTTGGATCAAACAAATGTATCATACAAAAAAATAAATGCATGGCTGAAAGTATATGAACTTTACGTTAAGTTTTTCCAGGTACCGTTTTTCCGTACCTGATAAGTAACAAAAATCACATAGAAGGTTATATCAAATTATTCACGTATCTTAGGTAACTACATAAAGGCAGATAAAGCTGCTGTCGACAGTCATTTGGTAATACAGAGTTCACATTGAGTGAACATAAACTTAACATAGTAAAGTCATTTTTGCAATTCAAGGCTAAAACTAATTGTATGTTTAAAAATCTTCTTACCTATCTTCTTTTATTTTCATTTACATGTTTTGTAAATAGTAGCTTGTCTGCCCAAACAACACAAGCTTCCATCTCGGGAACAGTATCAAACAATGAAAAGAAACCGCAGGCAGGCGCCTCTGTTTCTGTACGTAATGAGTCTACAGGCTTTGTTACAAAAACTATAAGCAATTCAAAAGGCGAATTTACTTTCAGGGAACTTCCATTGGGCGGACCTTATACAGTTAGTGTTACATACACCGGCTTTGGAGATCAAAAAAGAAGCGGATACAGTCTTAACCAGGGTGATGCGGTAAGAGTGGATATTGATATGGCGATACAAGAAACTACTCTTGAGGTAGTACAGGTGGTAGCTTCCGGATTGAAAAATAAAATTGAAAACATTGGCGCAGCCACTGCTGTTTCATCAAGAACAATGACAAGGCTGCCTGTAAACGGACGCAACTTTACTACGCTGATGGATCTGTCTCCTTTAAGCAGAGGAGGGAATATTGCCGGGCAGTTAGGCTCCTCTACCAATTATACGATCGATGGAATGAATGCTAAGAATCCTACATCGGCAGGTGCTACCACCAGCCGTAGTGGCGCACCGTATTCCATTTCTATAGAAGCTGTGCGTGAGTTTAAAGTAGTAACCAATCAATACGATGTTACTTACGGAAGAAGCGGAGGAGGCACCGTTAGTGCAGTAACCAAATCAGGCACCAACACTTTAAGCGGAAGTGTATTTGGCTTTGGCAGGGCTAACTGGCTGTCAAGCAAATATGATATCAGGGGTAATGTGCGTAACAATGATTATTCAACTTACCAGTATGGATTTTCCTTAGGCGGTCCTATCATAAAAGATAAATTACATTTTTTTATTGCCTGGGATCATCAGCAGGATCTCAGGTCGTTGGTAATTGCAGATATACAATCACCTGCAGATGAAAGCAGGTTCAACGTAACAAAATCTACTCTTGATAATTTTGTAAATATAGCGCGCAATAAATATGGCGTATCTAACAAAGCCCAGTATGGTTCTTTTGATAAGAACCGTGGTTCGGATGCTGCCTTTGCACGCCTGGACTGGCAGATCAACAGTAAAAATTTATTGACGATACGCGACAATTATACCAATGACCGCAATAAGCTGGGACTGGTAGATAATACCGCTATCAACCTGTACGAATCAACAGGCAATGACTTTAATAAGGACAACAGTCTGCTGGCAACTTTGCGTACAACTATAAATTCACGTCTTACCAATGAATTAAAAATTCAGCATCTTTATACGTTCCAGTCAAGTGAACCCGGTGATGAACTACCTGATGCAAACATACCCAGGGCTATTGTAGAAAACGTCACCTCCACTATCGGAGGCGTAACAAGGTCCACCAATATCGAAATTGGTGGTCACAGGTTTGCACAGGAAGGTTTCGATAACAATGTGCTGCAATTGATTGACAACCTGTATTACAATACTAATAAGGTTAAATATACTTTTGGCGTAGACGCGATGTACACGCGGGCGCACTCAAAATATGGAAGTGAAGTAAACGGAAGATTTCATTATAATGGTATCACAGCGTTTGAAAACAATCAACCTTACAGATACTATAGAGAGGTTCCTTTGGTTGCCGACCCCAGTGTAATTGGCAAAACAATGAACCTGGGAATATATGGTCAGTTGCAAACCACCCTGTTAGCAGGTTTAGATCTTACTGCGGGTTTGCGTATTGATTATGCGCACTACCCTAACTCACCATTGAACCAGGTAGTGCTTGATGAGCTTGGCCTGCGTACCGATAATAAATTGAAATCATTTGTAGTGCAACCCCGCTTTCAGTTTACCTGGGATGTAAAAGAAGCGCATACCGATTATATCCGTTTTGGTGCAGGTATTTTTGCTTCCGATATCAACAACTATATGACGATCAATAACCTGGTTTTTGATGGCAAACATTCTGCTACCGTTGATGTAAGAGCGCCAAATATTCCGGCTGTAAATTTTCCCGGTTATCGTGCCAACCCGTCTACCTCTCCTACCCTGCCCGAGTATCAATTGCCCACAATTAACACCAATGCTGCCGATGCCCAGATACCTGTATTGTATAAGGCCAATATTTCTTACAGCCATTATTTTACCTCCAAACTTAAACTGGGCATTACAGGTTATGCAACATTAGGACGTCATAACTATATGTATGTAGACAGGAATATGGCAGTTCAACCATACTTTACATTGGCGAACGAAGATAACCGTGGCGTGTATGTGCCATTAAGCTCCATGCCTTCAAACGGTGCCGGTGACTGGTTGCAGGGGCGTATCAGCAATAAACTAGGCCGCGTACTGGAGTTGAACAGCAAGGGTAAAGTAAACCAGTTTGCTGTAGTGATAGACGGAACATACCAGTATTTTAAAGATGGCGATATATCATTCAGCTATACATGGAATAATACGAGAGATAACACCTCGTACAACGGCAATGTAGCCAATACCGCTACGCTTTCTTTACCCGTAAAAGATGATCCACGTGATTTAAGCAGGATGAGCTTTTCGGACAACCAGTTCCGTCATAAAGTGGTGGTGTACGGTTCACTGCCTACATTTTACGGCGTAAGCATCGGCGTTCGCTATTCAGGCATTGGCGGCACCCGTTATAGTTTGCTGTCAGGCGCAAACAGCAATGCAGACTTTGTTGCCGGCACTAACGACCTGGCATTTATTTTCGACAGCAAAAGTACTTCTGTACCTCAATCCGTAAAAAACGGATTAACTGCTATCTTAAATAATCCTGATGCAAGTGAAAGCATCAAAGATTATATTAATAAATACTCCGGAAAAATAGCGGATAGAAATGGAGGTATCAACAATTTTTACGGCATCTTCGATTTAAGAGTAAGCAAAAAGTTCAGGCTGTATAAAACGCATGGCGTAGAGTTATCTGCCGATATTTTTAATGTGGCTAACATGTTAAATAAAACATGGGGTGTAAATAAATCGCTCGGCACACAGGCGTTATATGCTATTGGCGTTCCTGCAACAGCAACCGATCCTGCCCTTCCTGCCTTTGACGCAACAAACAAGAAGTTCAATTACAGGGTTAACACGGCTGGTATTGTTAACCCATCAGGTGATCCGTTTCAGATCCAGATCGGACTACGATATAGTTTTTAAGTGGCTGGCTGCTCCTCAGCAAAAATTATCTGAATAGAATGCTGATCGGGATAATCTAACAATTACACAACATTAAAAAACGACATCTGGATCTTACAAAGATTATTTTGCACTCTCATATGGCAAGCAATCATTACGGCGTCTGTTTCTACAGATGCCTCTTTTTACCAATATGAACAAATTGTAAACCTGATAACAACGGGCGATCTAATGCTTTATACATGATATTTTTAAAGATTGTTTGCCGCAAAAAATTATCTTCGTGATCTTTAAACTGAGTGGTTACCATTTCCAATTCAAACGATCAGCATTGAAAACTTCATTATTTCTATTCGCGACATTGCTTATTTTAATCAATGTGAAATCGCAGGATTTAAAAACGCTTGAAAGCAAAAGGGTTAATTTGCCCAATGGCTGGTCGCTTACTCCTGCAGGCAACAGTCTTCCGTTAGGTGATCTTCCTCTCAATATTGCGATAAGCAGCACGCGCAGGTTTGCAGCCGTTACAAACAACGGACAGAGCACTCAGACTATCCAGTTGATAGACGTAAAAACCGATAAGGAACTCGATAATGTGGTCATCCCAAAATCATGGGGCGGTATCATCTTCAGTGCCGATGAAAAATATTTGTTTGTCTCCGGTGGTAACGATAACTGGATCTTACAATATGGGATACGCAACAATAAGCTGGTAACAAAGGATACTTTTAAGTTAGGTAATTCATGGCCCAAGGAATTTATATCGCCAACTGGTATAAGGCTTGATGATAAGGCAAATATCATGTACGTAGTTACAAAAGAGAATAACAGTCTCTATGTTATCGACCTTTTATCACACAGGATCTTAAACAAAATTAAGCTAAGTGCCGAGGCATACACGTGTTTGTTATCGCCTGATAAATCCGCACTCTATATCAGTTTATGGGGTGGTGATAAAGTAGTTATTTATGATACAAAAAGCAAGCAGTTAACCGACAGCATAGCTGTTGGTGATAACCCAAACGATCTTTGCATTTCAAAAAATGGAAAGTACCTGTATGTTGCCAACGCTAACGATAACAGTGTATCGGTTATTAATGTGGGTGAAAGAAAAGTAATGGAAGTATTAAACGCAGCATTGTATCCTACCCGGCTGAGTGGCTCTACCAGTAATGGCGTTGCATTGAGTGATGATGATAAGACGCTGTACATTGCAAATGCAGACAACAATTGTCTGGCTGTTTTTGATGTCAGCAAACCCGGTACCAGTGCATCAAAAGGTTTTATTCCCACGGGTTGGTATCCTACCTGTGTACGTACCATCGGGAAAAAATTATATGTTTCCAACGGAAAGGGTTTTTCTTCTTTTGCTAATCCAAACGGCCCTAATCCTTATGGGAAAAAACAAAGTGTACTGATCCATCAGGGTGATAGCAGCCAGCCTAAAACGGTTCAATACATTGGTGGTGGCTTGCTAACGGGAACCCTTAGTGTAATAACCGCTCCTTCTCAACCACAGTTGTCAACTTATACCCGTGCGGTTTATAATAACACACCTTATAAGCTTGAAGAGGAGTTAACCACCAAAGGCATTACAGATAATCCGGTTCCGAATAAAGTCGGCAATCCTTCACCAATCAAACACGTATTTTATATTATTCAGGAAAACAGGACCTACGACCAGGTACTGGGTGATGTTAAGGAAGGTAATGGAGATACCAGCCTCCTGTTGTTTGGTGAAAGGATCACACCTAACCATCACAAGATCGCCAAAGACTTTGTGTTGCTGGATAATTTTTATGTAGATGGCGAAGTGAGCGCCGATGGGCACAATTGGAGCATGGGTGCTTATGCAACGGATTATATGGAGAAAAACTGGCCTACCAGTTACGGAAGCAGGGGTGCTGGTGCAAGAGGACGGACGTCGCTTAATAAAAAATATCTCTGGGACCAGGCAAGCCAGTCGGGAGTTACTTATCGTACTTACGGCGAATTCGCAACCCGCAAAAGCGCTACCATTCCTGTTTTAGAGGGCCATTATGCAAATACTTTCGAGGGGTTTAACCTTCGCATACCTGACACCGCACGGTATGTTGCATGGGAGAAAGATTTTGATTCGCTGCTTGCCAATCACGCCTTGCCACAATTGATGACGATTCGTTTTGGCAACGATCATACCGAAGGTATGGCTGCCGGCCGTCCCACGCCTTTTGCGCATGTGGCTGATAACGATCTTGCCGTTGGCATGTTCCTGGAACATCTCAGCAAGAGTGCTGTATGGAAGGAGTCTGTTGTTTTCATTCTTGAAGATGATGCGCAGAATGGTCCTGACCATGTTGATGCACACCGGTCGCCTGCTTATGTTGCGGGAGGATACGTGAAAAGAAACTTTGTGGATCATACTATGTACACTACCTCTTCGATGCTTCATACGATAGAGTTGATCCTTGGCATGCCGCCCATGACACAGTATGATGCGGCGGCTGTTCCTATGTGGCGTTGTTTTACACAGCAAGCTAATGCTACGCTATATAATTCTTTACCATCCAATGTAAACCTGCACGATGTTAATCCGGGAGGAACGAAACTGGCGGCTATGTCAAAGGGACTGGATTTTTCTAAGGAAGATATTATTCCTGATAATATCATGAACCTGCTTACATGGAAAGGGGTAAAAGGAGAAAATTCAATTATGCCAACACCAGTCAGGGCGGCCTTTTTTAAGCCATTGAAAAAGGTTGATGATGACTAGTGTTAAGTTAAGTGTAAACCGACGTGATACATTTCAGCCGTTCGACCAGTTTTAATGCGTAACATCACACTTAACTTAACACTAGTGATAAGTTAAGTATGAATTGACGCATTGGATTGTAAGTGTTTTTTAACCACAAAGGGCACAAAGGAGGAAACACAAAGGTCACAATGAGAGACTTTGTGTCCTTTGTGTTTCCTCCTTTGTGCCCTTTGTGGTTAAAAGAACTGGTCGTACGGCTGATATGTATCACGTCAGTTTATGATTAACTTAACACTAGTCAAAAGATTGCCTGAACTCCAATGGTGAAAGTTTGGTTTTTGTTTTAAACAAGCGACTAAAAGACTGTGAATATTCAAAACCTAATTCATAAGCGATTTCTGAAACTGATAAATTAGAAGCGGATAATTTATCCTTCGCTTTATCAATGAGTTTATTATGTATGTGTTGCTGTGCATTTTGTCCTGTCAGGGAACGCAGCATATCACTCAAATAACTTGGCGACATGTTTAATTGTTCAGAAAGGTACTGAACTGTCGGAATCCCTTGCGTTAGTGATTTTTCGTTGTTGAAATAATCGTCTAAAATTTCTTCCAATTGCTGCAACATATCGCTGTTTACAGCTTTGCGTGTAATGAATTGACGCTTGTAAAAACGATTACTGTAATGCAGCAATGATTCAAGTTGCGAGATAATTACATCCTGGCTAAAATCGTCAATAGGTAATTTTAATTCTGCTTCAATTATTTTAAAAATAGAGATGATGGTTGCCTTTTCTGTATCGGACAGATGCAATACTTCATTAGCTGAATAAGAAAAGAAGCCATATTGGTTGATCTTCTTTGCTAAAGAATACGTCCACAAAAAATTCGGGTGCACAAATAAAGTATAACCCGTATGGTCGCCATTGTCATTATAAGGTGCAATTACCTGTTGGGGAGAAATAAAAAATAATCCACCTTCATCAAAATCATAAAAATGCTGACCATATTTTAATTTCCCGCTAAGATTGGTGATGTAAGATATTTTATAAAAATCCAGAATAAATGAATGGGGTATTTTGTGTAATCCAATTTTGTTATCTGTGTTATCTACCACACTTATCAATGGGTGCAATGGCTTTGGTAAGCCCAGCACCCGGTGTAAGTCGGATAAAGAATCAAATTTACGAGGACTATTTTCTTCTTTTTTCATCTTGTAAAAGTATCTGATTAAAGGTTGACGTATTTCATTGTAGCAGCTAACCTTGTAAGTGCTTTTTTAACCACAGAAACCATCGGGATGGTCAACATATAATATGTTTATTTACCAGCTTATCTGTAACTATTGATTTCGAGAATCAATTTTTCAACCGGCTCTCCTTTAATTCTTTTATAATTTAACTTAAAAAGCCAAACGGTATGCGCCACATCTTTCTCTGATTCTATTGGACTTGTTACCCAGTCACTTCCATAAGGAAATTTTTTTCCAAGCTTATTTTTAATCAGTACGGCTGCTAATTCTTTGCCGATAGCAAGATGTATTTCTCCGTCTAAATGAATATGACCCAATTCCTGCTGACCAATATAAAAATCTGCTCCATCCGGTTTAGAGCGATCATATAATTCCCAATGCGTTGCTGCGGTTATATCCTCCCAACTTTGAATTTCTTTTGAAACCTGTTGTGGAAATTTACTCAGTTCAGGTGGTGGCATGATCGGCCCTTTTTCTTCTAATGTCATGATCAATGTTTTAACTAATAATTAAACAGTTTAGAAAAGAATAATGTTGCACCATTTTGCAACAGTTCTTTTCAGTATATTTTTTACCACGGACTAATTCCTGTTTCCGGTGCATTGTCATCACTAAAAAAATTTCCTGTTGGGCCGTCAGTGTCAATTATGGCGCCCTTAACCACACGCCTGGCAGCATCCTCCACTGTACCTGGTCCACTGTGATGGTTAAAATCGGTTGCGGTATAGCCGGGGTCAACTGCGTTTACCTTAAACTGTGTATCACGCAGTTCGTAAGCCAAAGTAATAGTATACATATTAAGTGCTGCTTTTGATGAGTTATAAACGGCAGCCTTAACAGCATAATATTTCCATGTAGGGTCGTTATGTAGTGTGAGCGACCCCAGGCCAGAGGTTACATTCACGATGCGGGGTTCGGGTGACTTTTGTAACAAGCTCATAAAC
>CAXTDO010000106.1:0-11298 GCA_964242315.1 uncultured Flavihumibacter sp. | reverse complement strand
GTGTGACGCAAATAACATAATCGCTGATATAAATAGCATGGTAATAACACTCTTTTTCATGATTTCTTTTTGAAGTTTAAAAATTGTACTCTATTGTGACTGCCCAAATTTTATGATGTTTAAATGCTGTTCCGGATATGATGCCAAAGCCCGGAATCTTTTTGCGAGCAGCTAAAATATCGCTACCAACAAAAAGAGCAGCCAGTACAAACGACCGGATTGCAGGGCCTTGAAGCAGCAAGTTTGTTTCTTTTTAATATATCAAGTAGTTTATAGAGGCAGAAAAATGATCCTTAGAAAATAACCGGTTGCATTATTGTAAGCACGGGTAACATGATTTGATATAATGGCTGAATCAATGTTAAGAATCATCACCAATGAATTTTTATTCATACATTTAATACTAGCCCGGATGGATGATTTTCAATGCGTAGCCAGACAACAAAGCGTAGCCGTTGGCGGCAAGTTTTATGGACGCCCTAAATAATAACTTCTATATGACAGGAAACAGGAAATTCTTTTCAGCTCTTTTTACATTTATTATTTGTGGACAGTTTGCATATGACCAGCAACTGAAAGACCCTGATTATTTCTTGATTCCCAACAAAGACAGTTTGCCGAAAATATTTCTTGTGGGCACTTTCCATTTTGAGTACTATAATGCAGATGCCTACAAGGTTGACAAAAGCAAACAGATTGACATTTTATCTGAACAAAAGCAAAATGAAATAAAGCAACTGGTAGAATATATCTCAGTTTTCAAGCCGACAAAGATTTGTATTGAAGCACCTGAAAGATGGAAAACAATGGAGAAATATCGTCTTTACAAAACAGGCAAAAACCAATTGGCAAAGGATGAAGTACAACAGATTGTATTCAGACTGATAGACAAATTTAAACTTGACACGGTTTACTCTGTTGATGCAAGAACAATTGCAGAAGAGCTACCTGAAACCAAAGACTCAACAATAATAAAGCCTTATTTTGATTCAATTTTTGACAATTATAATTTTAAGGCTAATGAAAATTACACTAACTGGTTAAAATATGATACTGAACTAAGTCTTAAAATTTCTCTTCTTGACTATTTTAAAAATATAAATTCAACTAAATCTTTACTAAGAACTTATGGTGCCTATCTTGTAGGTGATTTTAAAAATGGAAAATATAATGGTGCAGACGCATTGGCAACATATTGGTATGACAGAAATTTGAGAATATTCAGAAACATACAGGCAATTACAACTTCTTCCAAAGACAGAATTTTAGTTTTATTTGGCGTGGGACACATTGCTGTCTTAGATCAGCTTTTAAAATGTTCACCTGAATACAATTATATACTATTTAATAACTTGAAGAAACAAACCGGCCCCAACAAGAGTTAATTCCTCACCTGCACAAAGCCATACCCGTAAGCCGCTATTAATTTCGACTTCATGAAGGCCACAAGATTATTATTCATCTCTTTATTTGCTTTTCAATTTTCTTATGGGCAGACATGGAAAGATACATTATCCCGGATAGATGCAGGTTTTAGTAAATATTTACCTGAAAATCCCGGATGTCAACTTTCCATTTCACAAGACGGGAAGCTGATTTTTTCTAAAGCATGGGGAATGGCGGATTTAGAACGCAATGTTTCCCTTACCACCAACTCAATACTTGAAGCGGGCTCCATATCCAAACAATTTAGTGCAGCCTCTGTTCTTTTGTTAGAACAACAAAAAAAACTTTCCCTTGATGATAATGTAAGAAAGTATATCCCTGAATTGCCGGACTATGGAATTCAAATTACTCTTCGCCAGATGCTTCATCACACAAGTGGTTTAAGGGAATGGAGTGACGTGGTTGAACTTACTGCCTGGCCCCGCGGACAAAAGTTTTACACCAATGATGATGTATTGAAAATTATTATCAGTCAAAAACACTTAAACAATAAACCTGGTGATGAGTTTTTATACAGTAACTCAAATTATATCCTTTTTGCTATTATTGTACAAAGGGTAAGTGGCTTATCGCTTGCAAAGTTTACTCAAAAGTACATTTTTGAACCGGCTGGAATGAAGCAAACACAATGGAGAGATGACCCCAACCGTATTGTGCCCAACCGGGCTATTGCTTATTCGAAGTCAGTCAATGGCTTTAAAACAGATATGCCGAATGAGAATGTTTATGGGCCTGGTGGGCTCTTGACAACAACAGAAGATTTATTAAAATGGAATGATTTTTATCAAAGTGGAAAATTCGGTAATCCTTCGTTATTGTCAAAACAAATTGAAACCGAACCATTAAACAACGGAGTAATGAATCCTTATGCTGCAGGTTTGTTTATTAATAAAGTTATGGGTTGGGATAATATCAGTCATGATGGAGCAACAGCAGGTTACCGGGCTTATTTGGAAACGTTTCCACAATTACATTTATCTATTGCCATTTTGAGCAACACTTCTCAGTACAATATAAACAACGTAGCAGGTACTATTAGAAAGATATTTGTGCCTGATAAAACAGAAACGATAAACGAAATGCATGGCCACATTAAGTTGTCCAAAGACTTTCTAAACAGCCCTACAGGCATGTACGTAAATGAACGAAACCGATCAACTTTTCGTTTAACTGTAAAAGACAGCACTTTAATGCTTGACGATTATCTGCCGCTCAGGGTATTATCTGACCATATTTTCCAAGCAGATAACTTCATTTTGGAAATTAATGGTACCAGAGGTTCATATATGCCTTTATCACCCAGAGATACGATGCACTTTTCGAAAGTGCAGCCTGTAAAACTGTCGGAGAAAGACTTTAATATTTACGAGGGAAAGTATTCTTCAGAAGAAACCAATTCTTCCTTTAGTATACAACATGACAGCGGTAACTTAACAATTTGTTTTAGTGCCGATAAAGTGGATCAATTAATTCCAACCTATAAAGATGCTTTCACAATAAACGAATTAGGTTGTGATTTGCAATTTATTAGAAGTGCTCAAAACAGAATCTATAGAATAAAGTTTTATTTTTGGAGAACAAGAGGTATAGTATTTGAAAAACTGAGATAACGGCTATCCCAAAAACTGCAGCTCACATGACGCTTTCTGCTAATGCTGGCTTGCGAATATATCCTCATCTGTTTTGTTCTATCGACCTCAGGAAAACCGTTTGGCTTTTGTACCGGATTAATGGAACACAGAATATCAGCACAGCAAAAAGCCCCGGCCGTTAGCGTTCATTGTAGTAACCGTTCATCAGGAACATTTTTTAAATTACCCGACAGATATTCATTTAACACAAACTAAATAAAAAATGACTAATAAATTTACACACGAAGCAGCAATACCTAATCCTGCACTCAAACCCTTTGAGATATTAGTTGGAGATTGGAAAACCATTGGAACGCATCCGCTTCTGCCAAACACTACTCTTCACGGACATACTTCATTTAAATGGATGGAAGGAGGTGCTTTTCTGATTATGCATTCAGAAGTTGATGAAGCAGAAATTCCCAGTGGCATTGCAGTTTTCGGCAGTGACGATGCTACTAAAGAATATTTTATGCTCTACTTTGACGAACGCAATGTTTCAAGAAAATATGAAGTTTCATTTCGTGACAATATTTTAAATTGGTGGAGAAATGCTCCTGGTTTCTCTCAACGCAACAGTTGGACAATCAACAATAATGGACAAACCATAACTGGCAAGGGAGAGTTATCAAAAGATGGTTCTACCTGGGAAAAAGATTTAGAACAAACATTTACTCGCATAAGTTAACGGACAGGAGTTTTATTCGAACAAATCTTTCTCGTAAACAAGCTCAGATAACAAAAGAATAATGAACCGCCAACATGGAGTTTTCTGCTATGTCAGTGTTAAGTTAAGTATTGAAGACAGTAACTAACATTATAAGTTTTTTTAAACACAGAGGACACAGAGGCCCTTCGTGGTCTCTGTGTTTCCTTCCTCTGCGCCCTCTGTGTTTTAAAAACTGGTCGAAAGGCCTGAAAGGTAATATAAACTTTTTAATGACTATAACAGCTTTGATAATTTCAAGCTGTAACAATCCAGACAACAAAACAATGAGCTTTCAAAATACCACAGACAACGAAACAAAACAGGACAGCACAAGCGGTTATGCTTCGGTGAATGGACTGAAGATGTATTATGAAATTCATGGAACAGGCACACCGCTGTTTTAATTCATGGCGGTGGCTCTACCATTCAGACAACTTTCGGACGGGTGCTACACAACTTTGCGAAATCTCACGAAGTGATTGCGGTTGAGATGCAGGCACACGGTCACACCGCAGACATTGACAGGCCTTTAAGTTTTCAACAAGATGCAGACGACATTGCAGCACTGTTACGACTACTAAACATTGACAAAGCCGACATTTTTGGATTTAGCAACGGAGCAAGCACCACTCTTCAACTTGCTATCCGACATCCTGAAATGACGAACAAAATAATTGTAAGTTCAACTTTCTATAAAAAGTCGGGTGCTCCTGACTGGTTCTGGAACATGATGTCTGAACCTACATTTGAAGGTATGCCTCAACCATTAAAAGATGCTTTCCTGAAAATAAATCCTGACACGAATGCACTTTACCGAATGTATGAAAGAGATGTGGCAAGGATGCAGTCATTCCCCGACATTTCAGATGAGCAGATGAAATCAATTAAAGCACCCGCACTGATTATTGCCGGTGATAAAGATGTTACAACTCCTGAACATGCTGCCGAAATGCACCGTCTGATTTCAAACTCGCAACTTGCAATTATTCCTGGTGGACATGGAGATTATATCGGTGAAATAACAACACCGCAGGACAGCATTCTAATTGCGGCGATAGTTTCAATGATCAATAAATTCCTAAAGGAACCGATAATAAAATAGAATCTTGAACAGTCTAAACTGCAACCAGGACAAGCAATTTTTTACCTTTGACACTCATAAACACACAAATAAAATGATAAAGTTTGCTTATACAATTCTATACGTTCAAGATGTGACAAAGACTATCGAGTTTTATGAAAAATCTTTTGGATTTATAAGAAAGTTTGTAACTCCGGACAATTCTTATGGCGAACTATTAGTAGGCGAGACAACACTTTCTTTTGCCTCAACAAGCTTTGCAAAGGCAAATCTTGAAGACGGATTTATTGAAAGTAGTTTAATACAAAAACCTTTTGGAATTGAAATTGGATTTACGACAGATAATGTAGAAGCGGCAGTAAAATCGGCAGTTGATGCAGGTGCTGTAATTGTTGCAGAACCAAAGACAAAACCCTGGGGACAAGTGGTTGCATATGTAAGAGACCCCGATGGTTTTTTAGTTGAGATCTGTACACCGGTTGCCTGACACGCCGCCACTCCCTGAACATTAGGCAGGATTTAATCAATGAGTCAAGCAAAATTTTCAGCGATTTAGTGTGTCAGGTTTGATCTGCTGATACCTGACGGCTGATAGCTGATAGCAATTCACACAACACTAATGACACACCCTGCGCAAGATGCTGCTATTCCCTACTTATGATTTTAAAATTTTATTCAAATTATTATAACTGGTTTTTATACTTGCAAAAGGATCTGCGGGGTTATCATGTTCAACAAAGAAATGCTTCATACCGGCAACTTTTGCGTTGGCAAAAATGCGTTTGAAATCAACAATACCTGTTCCTACGGGAGCCGGTCCTTTTTTTTCTTTATCATAATCTTTTGCATGCCATAATGGGAAACGGCCAGGATGTTTTTTAAACAACGCTACAGGATCTACCCCGGCAGCAGTAACCCAGCAAAGGTCAAGCTCCATTTTTAGTGTTTCCTGATTGGTCTCTTCTAAAAACCTGCCGTAAATTATTTTTCCATCAAGGCTTTCAAATTCCTTATCGTGATTGTGATATGCCATGATGATTCCTGCTTTTTTTGCAGCTTCTGAAGCTTTATTTAAGGTGTTAATTGATTGCTTCACTTCTTCTACTGATCCAATGGGTGTATTGGCACATACCAGGTAAGGAACACCTGCGCCGGCTACTTCATCAATGAGCTCCTGGTAGTTATCTCTTAAATTTTTTAGTGGTGGCATAGTCATGGGTTTGCCATCAGCACCGGTTGGCGGCTTATAATCAGCAGGCATTTTAAAGGGCGCACCCAGTACGTGATGCGACTTCCATGATAGCCCCAGATCTTTAAGCATTGATGCGAACTCTTTTGCCTTCATTCCATAATAGCCACCCTTTCGGCTGAAGGCAGATTCAATTTCTTTGTATCCTATTGCAGCAATTTTTTGTAGCGTTCCCTGCACATCGGCATCCATCGTATTAAAAAAGGGAAAAAGTTGTATCCCTATGGCATGCTTCTCTTTTAAAAAAGCCTTTGTATTATGTGAAAGGAGTACGCTACCTATAGTAATTGCTGCGGATTGTTTTATAAAATCTCTTCTTTTTTGCATAGCGATATTATTGAATTTACAATATCGGTGACTTTTTTGAGATGACAACAAGCTTTTATTTGATGTCATTTAACACCGCTGTGCCGCACATCGTTACTTTCGATAAGCGTTCTGTGCATCAGGCTTGTTGCCAGGTACAGAATCAATGATAAAACCGCCAGTGCCGCAATACACCAAACTCCGTATTGCGTAAGGGTTTCAACAAAGCCGGTTACAAAGTTAGCTTTGCCCGTTGTTCTTTCTATTATCCAGGCCAGTGCAGCCATTCCTGCCAGTGTAGCGCCAATTGGCCGCAGATATTTATAGGCAGTTGTTTTGCTCAACAGCATGAGCCAGGGAACAATCATGGCAATTACAAAAAGCTGCATCAGCTCAATGCCCACATTAAAACCAAGTATGCTCAGTGCCAGCTTGCCGGCGCTTAATTGAAGGCCGGATAAAACCGCGGCAAAAGCAAGACCATGTATCAAACCAAATCCGGCGGCAATATAAATTTCTTTACCGGGAAAAACGGGCCTGACAGCATGAATAGCCGAAACCAAAATGGAAACAGCAATCAGGATTTCAACAGTCTGACCGGGCAGGTGCAACCAACCCAAGGCACCAAAAACCAGCGTAACGGAATGTCCAATGGTGAAAGCCGTCACAATCTTCAGCAATCGTGCAATACTATATTTTGTTCCGCCAAAACCGCCCCAGCGTTTGCCGGTTGTCAACAACATAGCAGGTAACAATAACACAATCAAAAACAGCAGGTGGTCTGTGCCTTCCTTAATGTGCTGCATACCTAAGGCCACCATACTCTTAAACCCTTTCCACCAACTTCCTTCTTCCAGGTTTATCTGAAGCGGAAATAGCTTTCCTGTTGGAACATCCACCTGGATAATACCTATCTGCTGTGCATTAGCTTTATCGTATATGCCGTTGTTCCAATCCTCGCTTACATACACCAGGGCACTGTGGGTTACTACCCGGTGCATCACGGCATCGTATTTAAAAGTAAAGGTGTGCAGGTACCGGTTGTTGGGTGGCGTTAGGGTAAAGTGCACTACTACTTCCTGATAAATGCCAATCATCGGATCTTTATCCGTAGCGACGGTGATGTTTTGGATTTGCGTTTTCCAGATGTTGCCGGCAGAAGATGCTTTGATATGCTCCATAAAATAGTTTTTGAAAAAAGGAGCATTCATGTTTGCAGTTCGCTGATCGCCAACAGCATTACCCAATTCCATGAACGGAATTTTTGCTTCGCCGCTAATAAAATTATCACGCATGGAAAGAGCCACGACGGAACTTGGCATCGGGTGGGCAGATGCATTACCGGCACTTAACAGGATGCACCACCAAAGGAGATATTTCATGATAGATAAAGATGTTTTGGTAATCCTGATTGGAGGATTTGTATTCTGGATACTACTGTTATTTGTCACTGCCATAATCCGTTTTGCGGTCCCGCCACACCGAATGCGGATGCGTGCCCGCCAGGATGATTCCGTGCTGACAGGAATATTCAATCCATACCGAGGGGCCGTCAATGCGTGCATAATCATTCCTTGTTATCATTCCCGTAATGCCGGAATAAGCAATACAGGTGTCTTTGGAATAATCAACAGTAATTTCAGAAAGGTTTGTTTGCTGCGCAGTTATCTTTTCTATTTGATGGGTAATCAGCAAAGCCGATAACAACAGAAAATCCTACAGAGCTGATAAAAAGTGAGTTCTTCATGAGATTGAGTTATGTAGCCAAACAAGGTTGGGTAAGTTACGAATAACTTATCCCAACCTGGTAGTGCTGCTTTGTTTTAATTGCCTCCGTAGTCTTTGGTTTTATCCCTCCACACTGAATGCGGGTGTGTTCCCGCTAATATAATTCCGTTCTGGCAGGAATATTCAATCCACACCGAAGGTCCGTCTATACGCGCATAATCGTTTCGGGTTGTCATTCCGGTAGTACCGGAATAAGAAATATAAGTGTTGTCCAGTTCATTGGTATACCTTGTCATGGTAGCTGTTGCATTTGCATCATCAATGTCGCCAACATAGGTTTTGATAGCAGCCAATACCAATGCCTTTTCAGTAGAAGAATGGATACTGCATTTAATACCGGAAGGTGTGGAAGGAAAAGTGCCGTCTTTTTGCGGGCCAACCACCAGATCGCTGTAAGTAGCGCTAAGTTTCGCGGTAGTCAGTTCACCGGTAGAGAGACCATTCAGCATGGCCGATAAAGCGGCTTGTTCCGAGTTCAGAGGCTGGTTGCTTTTGCCATTCCAGGTAAAGGTTCCAAAAGGTTCAACGCCGCGGAAGGAAGGCGTGGCTCCGGTTAATACACCATCTTTATACGTGTTGGCAAAAGCGGTGTGGTGTCCGCCAAACTGAATTTCAAAAGTGCCTGTGGCAGCCGGTGTGCCAAGGAATGAAATGTAATAATTGGCGGCGCCATAATCAGAACCGCCGCCGTTGACTGCCAAGTATTCATCAGCGTTAAGAAGCTGTTGTAATTCGTTCCAACCTTCATCGGTAGTGGTGCCGGCTGCCGCTTTTATCAGGGCTTTGGCATACTGAATCTGCACGGTTGTCATGGAGCCAAAGTTCAATCCTATCCGGTTGCGGTAGATTGCCTCCGGAAAGTTCGACCACTTCTTGGCCTCGGTGGTTGTATAAGTTCTTTGCGCGGTGGCTAATTGCGAAGAAGTTAACTGGGCTTTAAAGGCATCGGCCAGACAAATAATTTTTGCGATGCCCGTTGCCGATGAACAACCGGTTACATCAATCGGGTCGGGGTTGTAAGTAGTGCCACCGCCGGTGGTGCCGGAATCACTGGTCTTTTTACAAGAGGCGGTAACGGCTATAAAGGCTATCCAGAGCAATGATTTTTTTAAATAGTGCTGCATTATTTTTTTCTGTTTATAAAGTTTAAGGATGTTTGCTGCAACCACAGGTTAAGCAATGCGATACAGATAGCAAAACTGTATAAACGGTTTAGCATAAAAAGGCCAATTGTGGTAAACAGCCGCTATTTTGTGGTGAAAGTGCGGTGATTGGCAACCGGCAAGATTAAAAGGAACCCGTTATCGCTTGCTGTTCAGGAACTCTTTCAAGGCATCTTCATAGTTCTTCCCAACGGGTATCTCTTCGCCTGCTACCGTGATGAGCCTTTGCTTAATGGATTCGATGCGGGCTACTGCAATGATATAGGACCGGTGCACCCGAATGAATTCTTTGTCGTTCAGCTTTTCCATCAGGGCTTTTAAGGTCATGCGAACAACAATGGGCGAAGCGTTTTGCTGGTGAATTTTCAGGTAATTGTCTAAGCCTTCAATGAATAGAACGTCTGCCAGTAATACTTTCACCACGCCATAATCAACTTTCAGCATCAGGTATTTTAACTGCCCGGCTACAGTGCCCTTTTGCACCAGGTTGTATTGTTCCTGCGCTTTCAAAACGGCCCTTTCAAAACGGCTTAGCGTGAAGGGTTTCAGTAAATAATCAATCGTATCCAGTTCGTAGCTTTCAATAGCGTATTCGCTGTAGGAAGTGGTAAAGATTAATAACGGCTTGTAGGGAAGAGACCGGTAAAAATCAATTCCCGAAACGGCAGGCATGTTGATATCCAGAAACAGAAGGTCGGCAACGTTTTTTCGGAGAAATTCCAGGGCCAGGGAGGTATTGGAAAACCCTTTATCAAATTGAAGAAAGTCGAAACGCTTGCAATAGGTTTCAATCAGGTCGAGCGCCAGGGGCTCATCATCTACGGCAATGGCTTTTATCATACTAATTCAAGTGTGAGTATTACGGAATAGGTTTCGATGTTTTCATTGATTTGCAACGAATGTTTGTCAGGATAAAGATGGGCTAACCGTTCACCTGTGTTTTTAAGTCCGATGCCGGTTGAATTCGCCGGTGTAAGGGTCTGCACTTTTTTGTTAAACGTGTATAATCGCATCCCCGTGTCCGTTACCTGCAGGTTTATTTCTATTACACAGTCCTCAACATCGGGGTTCACGCCATATTTAAATGCGTTTTCAATATAGGTAATCAATATCAACGGCGTAATTTCTTTTGAACCGGGTTTGCCGGAACATTCAAAGCGAACCTGGGTAGTATCTCCCAGCCTTGCCCTTTGCAGTTCAATGTAATTGATGATATAGTCAATCTCTTTGTGCAGAGGGATTTTGTAATCGTTGGCGTCTTTTATTACATAGCGCATAAGACCTGACAGGTTGATGATGGCCTCACTGGCCCTGTCATCCTTCTTAACCGATAAAACATAGATGCTGTTCAGGGTGTTGAACAAAAAATGCGGATTGATTTGAGCCTTTAGAGAGGAAAGTTCGGAAGCCAGTTTTTCTTCTTTTAGTTGCGATAACCGTTCTCTTGTTCGTAACAAAAAGGAGAAAAAAATCGCCGTAAAAAACAGGTAAAGATGACGGCGAAACTCAAAAAACATAAAGAAGAACACTGAACGATTGTTGGCCGTGCCGTGGTAAACATCACCCGGTCTTTGTGCGTCGTATGGCGGTGAACCGGGATCTGTATTGGAGATTGCGCTGCCGATCAAATGCGGCAGTGTAAGGGCCAGGGCTAAAAAAAGAACAGTGTAAATAATGTACAAAATGTATTTACGGTTGAAGAAGAATTTCGGAAGAAGAAGATAGTAGTTGAGATAGAAGAAACAAAGCAACACAAAATTGGCAACGGTATCCTGAACAAACACTCTCGTTAGCGCAAAGAAAGGTTCATCCGGCGGCCGAATAAAAGCAAGGGTTGGTACGATTAAAGAAAGCGAAAAGAAAAATACATGTGTTACTATTGCCTTTTGTGAGAGCTTTATAAACATTCAAAGGTATTGTTAGCC
>CAXTDO010000105.1:4251-11301 GCA_964242315.1 uncultured Flavihumibacter sp. | reverse complement strand
CCCGGTATTGGTAAAACTTCGCTGGGACGCAGCATTGCTAATTCCATCGGAAGAAAATATGTCCGCTTGAGTCTGGGTGGGTTGCATGACGAGAGTGAGATACGCGGCCATAGAAAAACTTACATCGGAGCAATGCCGGGAAGAATTGTACAGTCTATCAGAAAAATAAAGTCATCCAATCCGGTAATGATTCTCGACGAGATTGATAAAGTAGGCAGCGATTTCAGAGGCGATCCTTCGTCTGCTTTGCTGGAGGTGTTGGATCCCGAACAGAATCATACTTTTTACGACAACTACCTTGAGCTGGAATACGACCTGAGCAAGGTGCTGTTTATAGCCACTGCCAATAATATCGCCAACATACAGCCAGCACTTCGTGATCGGTTAGAGATCATTGATTTAAGCGGTTATGCTATTGAAGAGAAAACACAAATAGCAAAACGCCACCTGTTGCCTAAACAAAGAGAAGCGCACGGACTGAAAGATATAGATTTCAAAATAAGTGATAAGGTTTTAGAAAAAATTATTGAAGAATATACCCGTGAAAGTGGGGTAAGGGAACTGGATCGTCAGCTTGCTTCCATCATGCGTTCCCAGGCAAAAGAATATGCAATGAACGGGAAGTTGAAAGGGGCCCTATCAGTAGAGGACGTAGCGAGGATCTTAGGCAGGTCGAGACATAGCAATGAAATCTATAAAACGGCTAATATGGCGGGTGTAGCTGTTGGGCTTGCCTGGACTTATGTAGGAGGTGATATTTTATTTATAGAAACCGCCCTCAGTGAAGGCAAAGGCGACCTTCAGCTAACCGGTAATCTTGGTACGGTAATGAAAGAAAGTGCCAGTACGGCTTTAACCTACCTTCAGTCGAATGCGAGGAAAATTGATATTGATCCGTCGATATTCAACAAAAAAAATATTCACGTACACGTGCCGGAAGGTGCCGTACCAAAGGATGGTCCCAGTGCAGGTGTTACGATGTTAACTTCACTTGCTTCTGCATTTACCGGCCGGAAAGTGAAACCCTACCTCGCCATGACCGGCGAGATCACGTTGAGGGGACAGGTACTGCCTGTAGGTGGAATTAAGGAAAAAATACTGGCTGCGAAGCGTGCCGGGTTGAAAGAGATCATTCTTTGCTGGCAGAACGAGAAAGATATTCTTGATATTGATCCCGCTTTTATCAAAGGCCTGAAATTTCATTATGTAAAAAATCTCCAGCAGGTGCTGGAATTGGCGCTGGTGTAAATTTTTATGAACTTATAAATCCTTTAACAACCTTATTAAACAAATCTTTAAAAGGTGATGTTATAATGGGGAGAATCGTTAAGATTTTCATGTTGGTTGTTTTAAGGGTTAAATTATCCCCCATTTCTATGGGGGATTTGTTTTTTGATAGAGCAAGCGTTTGAAAAAATTTAAACACAGAGGTCACAGAGGAAGAAACACAGAGGGCGCAAAGGAAACCCTCCGTGCCCTCTGTGTTTCCTCCTCTATGACCTCTGTGTTTAAAAAAAACTCAATTTGTCCGGTAATAACCATAACTTCAAACACCACAAGTGAGGACTACGCTTACGATAATAATTATCAGCTTTACATCAATTATCCAGGCGCAAACCATTGGTGGTAATTCTATCTACAACTTTCTCAAACTACCTACATCACCGCAACTGACCGGGCTGGGCTGCGTGAACATCTCCAACATCTCCAACGATATCGGTCTTTCATTCAATAATCCTGCGTTATTGAGGCCTTCCATGCATGCACAATTAACAACGGTGTTTAATTCGATGTATGCAGGCATTAAAAATTATCACGCGATGATGGGCTTTAGCAGTGAAAGATTACAAACCAACTTTTCCATAGGAACTGCCTATATGGATTACGGTACGATTGCGCAAACAGATGCATCCGGTAATATGCTGGGAACATTCAGGCCGGGTGACTACGTAGCGCAAGTTTCAGCATCACGTAAATACATGGAAAAATGGTATTATGGCGTTACGATAAAATTTATTCATTCCAATTATGGCCTATACCGTTCAGACGGATTGGCAATGGATGCCGGAGTAGCTTATTATGATAGCGCTGCACTGTTACAGGTGTCGGTGCTGATGAAAAATATGGGAGTTCAGCTAAAAAAATATGAGGGAACTGCCGGCGACGACCTGCCGTTTGATATCCAGGCCGGCATCACCAAACGATTAAAAAACGCTCCTATCCAATTTTCGTTTACTGCACAACGCCTGCACCAGTTTAACATCAGGTATAACGATACCAGCTTTAATAATGACAATGGATTTAATAATGCCGGTAAAGCGGGCGTTACTTTCGACAAAATATTCCGCCACCTTGTAATTGCCACTCAATTTTATATCGGCAATAAGCTTGAAATTACGGCGGCATACAATCACCTTCGCCGTGCAGAACTGGATATATACAGCACTGCCAATGGGTTGAATGGTTTCTCTTTGGGCGTTGGCGCGCTCTTCAAAAAAATTCAGATCCGTTACGCAAGGGCGTACTATCAGAATAACACCGCTTATAACCAGTTTGGGTTAAACATGTCATTCAGTGAATTACAGGGCCTATAGAATAGTTTAAGGCACAGACTGCAAATAATTTTCTTTTGTAGTAGCGGGTGAAGGTTCCTTTTCTTCCTTGAAAGCCTTTCTTGGCATTAATCCCAGCAACTGGAACATGGCATTGTCTTCATCAAAGCTGGGATTTGGAGTCGTTAACAATTTATCACCGGCAAATATCGAGTTGGCGCCAGCCATAAAACACAGTGCTTGTTCTGAAATACTCATTTCGGTTCTGCCGGCGCTTAAACGTACCATTGTTTCCGGCATAATTATTCTTGCGGTGGCAATCATCCTGATCATATCCCAGATGTCAACTTTCGGATTGTCCTGCAGTGGCGTTCCTTTCACTCTCACCAGCGCATTGATTGGTACGCTTCCGGGGTGTTGCGGCAAGGTAGAGAGCGTATGCAGCATGCCTATTCTGTCTTCATGTGTTTCTCCGAGACCTATAATTCCGCCGCTGCAAACGCTGATGCCGGCTTTTCTTACATTGCCGAGTGTTTGTAATCTGTCCCGGTAAGTTCGTGTAGTAATGATATCGCTGTAATGTTCGGCGGAAGTATCCACATTGTGGTTGTAAGCATATAATCCCGCGTCGTGTAGTTTTTTAGCCTGAGATTCAGTGAGCATTCCCATCGTGCAACAAACTTCCATGCCCAGTTCGTTCACACCCTGTACCATTTCCAGTACACGGTCGAAGTCGCGGTTGTCGCGCACTTCGCGCCAGGCGGCGCCCATGCAGAAGCGGGTAGAGCCTGCATTTTTTGCTTTTTGAGCATAAGCGAATACTTCGTCTTTCTGCATCAGGGCCTGTACATCAAGGCCGGTATTGTATCGGGCTGCCTGCGGGCAATAAGCGCAATCTTCCGGGCACCCGCCGGTTTTGATGGAGAGCAGCGTGCATACCTGCACTTCTGCGGTGGCCTGGTACTGGCGGTGAATAGTAGCAGCCTTGTAAATAAGTTCTAATAACGGACTATTATAAATTTCCGCAATTTCAGATTTCTGCCAGTTGTTCCTGATCATGTGGCTGTTCTTATTGTTTGGCAAACGTACTGAAATAGTTTAAATGATAGAAGAATATCTGAACTGTGATTAAATGATTTTATGATGGACTATGATCGGGCTCATAGTTTTCAATCAATCATTTAATCACAGTTCAGACAATTGATTTAATCACAGTTCAAACTAAAAATAGCTTAGATTAGTCTCCGGGTTCAAACTCAGCACACATTCATAAATTAGTCTGATAGTGTTTTCAATATCGCTTTTATGCAGCATCTCAACAGTGGTATGCATGTAACGCAAAGGGATAGACACCAGCACTGAAGGACAACCTTCATGCGCATACGCAAAAGCATCCGTATCGGTTCCGGTGCTCCTGCTAACGGTGCGCATTTGAATGGGAATGGTATTTTTTAAGGCAACTTCCTGTACAAAATCAAGCAGCTTATTATGAACCGCCGGTCCGTAAGCGAGGCTGGGGCCTTTGCCACAGGCAACATCACCTTCGATGATTTTGTTGATCATGGGAGTGGTGGTATCGTGCGTTACATCTGTTACAATGGCTACATTAGGCTTGATTCTTCTTGCTATCATCTCAGCGCCTCTCAACCCTACTTCTTCCTGCACTGCATTTACAATATACAAACCATAGGGAATTTTCTTTTTATTTTGCTTAAGCAGTCTTGCCACCTCAGCGATCATAAATCCTCCTACCCGGTTATCGAATGCGCGACCAACATAATAATCATTCGCCAGTTCGTCGAAACCATCCTGGTAAGTAACTACGGCGCCAATATGAACGCCCAGATCTTCCACTTCCTTTTTATTTCTTGCACCGCAATCAAGGAACAGGTTGTCAACTTTCGGTTGTTGTTCCTTGTTGTCTGGATTACCCAAACGTGTGTGAATAGCGGGCCAGCCGAACACTGCTTTTACCGGTCCTTTTCTGCCATGAATAACAGCTCTTGAACTGGGAGCTGTTTGATGGTCGACACCTCCGTTTCTTTTCATATAAATCAAACCCTCCGGAGTGATGTAATTTACAAACCAACTGATTTCATCAGCATGCGCTTCAATAACAACTTTAAAAGGGTGAGATGGATTGATAACGCCAACGGCTGTTCCGTAAGGATCGGTGAAGCTGCTGTCAATATAAGGCTTCAGGTAATTGAGCCATAGCTTTTGGCCGCTGCTTTCAAAACCTACAGGAGAGGCGTTGTTGATATATTCTTTCAAAAACTGCGAAGATTCTTTTGTTAAAACTGGTGGTGGTACTGGTACGGATACTTCTTCGTTTGTAGGTTTTACCTGTTTTGCCATAATTAAACTTTAATCTTCAAAAATAATTAAATTGATATGAATGAGGTAAATATTGCTGAAAACATCATTAATCCGTCTAAAACAAAATAATACAGGTAGTCGGAAAAATTTCTGGTAGCGAATTTATAAAGAGACCATGTGATGATGCCCGGAATAAGTAGTAATAGTATCACAGGTAATGAGATACCCGTAAAATACAGTGCGGCTGTACTAATTAAAAATGTTAGCACACTGCCATTAAACAGGTTTCTTACACCGGCATCATCCAGGTAAGTTATCAGGCTTTTTATGCCTTGTTGTTTATCATTACTACGGTCACGGTAATCGAAAATGATGCACACGGAGTAGATAAGAAAAAAACGGCTGATGCAAAATAGTATGTCCCTGAGCTGCCATTCTTTTCCTGAGAATATTACCGGTAGAAAAGTGGTTACGTACATCCATACGAACGAGAGGAATATGGTTTTACCAACAGCTACCTTTCTTAAAAAATAAAATGGCTTGTAAGGAAGTTTGGGAGCGGAGTAAAGAAACGTCAGCAATATTGAAACACCCATCCACAACAGGTGCCCGGTAAAATGAAAGAAATAAATGCCTGCTCCTATCAGGCCTGCAAGATAAAATAGCAGATGCATTGTTTTATGCTGCTGCGTCCATCGCACCCTGAGGGCTTCGGTAGGTGTAAGTGGTGTAAGGTACCAATGAAAATTATAACTGCAGATAGTGGAAAAAAAAACGAATAGGAGGTACTGTTGAATATTATAATTAAGATGCAGTAGTTGGTTAGTCTGGTGTACCATCAGCAAGGCACATAACGCGATATAAATACTGCTGAAAAGAAAGAAATTAAAAATGCGGATGAGCATTAGGTTTTCATGCTGATATTAAAGCGGCACTGTTACATGTTAAAAGCAATATTCTAAATAAGGAAGCTAAGTTTAACAAACAGGGAATAATCGTTATTGTTTTAAGATAACTATCTGATCAGTTGAAACCGTATCGCTTATATGTCCGGCTCTGTCTTTGGCCACAAACTTAAAAATTATGGTATCGTTTTCAAAATCGCTCTGGTGCAAGTACTTGGCCCACTCGAAACTCACATCAAATTCACCTTTCACTTTCTCCGGAAATTTTGGTATCATGTTATGTAACGTATCCGGACTTTGCCCTATAACGCCTGAAGATGGCAATGGGCGCCGGTTCAGCCGTTTCCTGATCGAAACCAGTGTATCCTGGCTAAGGTCACCTTCTTTATCGGTATATTCAATAGAGATCTTGAGAGTGGCGCCTGAAGGAATAACATTTCCATTAAGACTTTTAATTTTCAGCGTCGGCTTAGATTGATAATTACCTTTATTACACGCTATTATTACAATCACTGCAATAAAAGCAATTATAACTTTGATTTTCATACAAACACAATTAATATTGTCAAATTTAACAGATACAACGGTATTAACCTAACAAGCGGTATAAATTGAATCATAAAATTTTCTCAATAAATGAAACGACATTTGAACCGGAGGCACTGGAAGTATTTAAGTATCAGTATAAAAACAACGAAGTGTATCACCGTTTCGTGGATGTGCTGCACGTAGATCCTACAACTGTAAAGGCTATTTCAGCGATCCCATTTCTTCCTATCAGTTTCTTTAAATCGCACATAATACAAAGCGGGGTGTTTTCTGCTGAGGCAGTGTTTGAAAGCAGCGGCTCCACTCAGATAACGCCAAGCCGTCATTTTGTGAAAAGTGTTTCATGGTATAAAGAAAGTTTTTTTAAAGCGTTTAAACTTTTTTACGGAAGGCCGGATGAGTATTGCATTATCGGCTTGCTTCCATCTTACCTGGAGCGCCAACATTCTTCTCTAATACTCATGGTAGATGAACTGGTCAGGGCAAGCGGTCATCCGGAAAGTGGATTTTACCTGGAAGAACATGAGAAACTTTATGCCGTTTTATTGGGATTGGAAGAGCGCAAACAAAAAACCATTTTTATCGGTGTAACATTCGCACTGCTTGATTTTGCCGAGAAATACAAACTATCGCTACACCAGACAACTATTATGGAAACAGGTGGAATGAAAGGCAGGAGAGACGAGCTGACCAGAGAACAGGTACACGATTTTCTGCAGGACAGG
>CAXTDO010000105.1:0-4241 GCA_964242315.1 uncultured Flavihumibacter sp. | reverse complement strand
GGACAGGCTGGGCGTAGCGGAAGTTCATTCCGAATACGGCATGACGGAATTATTATCTCAAGCATATTCAAAGGGTAATGGAATTTTTTACGGTCCGCCCTGGATGAAGGTATTGTTAAGGGAAGAAGATGATCCGCTGATGATTTTCGATGAATCAAGTTTGCCCGGCAAAACTGGTGTCATAAATATTATTGACCTTGCTAATATAGATTCCTGTGCTTTTATAGCCACAGACGATGTAGGTAAACTATACTCCGACGGCAGCTTTGAAGTGCTGGGACGAATGGATAACAGCGATATAAGAGGGTGTAGTTTGATGGTGGCTCACCTATAAGGTTTTCAAAACCTTATAGGTGTTAACGCAGCATCTTTGAATCTGTAAGACGTTAACGTTGTTAACATTAAGAACCTCATGATTATCAAAGACACCGAGTTTACACCTATAAGGTTTTGAAAACCTTATAGGTGAGGTAAAGCAAGCCTAAAAATTATCATCAAGCACCGAATTCAACTGAAGAATGTCAGGAGCTTTGATGTACCGGCTGTTGTACCTGAATCTCAAGTTGGATTGGACGGCTATTTTGAAAGTGTTATTTCTGTCACCCCTTCTTGGAAAATAGATCATTCTTAACTCGATGGTTCCAAATATAAGGTTTTCATTTCGGGTTCTTATCCCCCCTCCTATCCCAGAATAGAGATCTGATTTTCTAAAGGCTACCTTTTCAGGCGTCAGCAATGAAAGGTCGGCAAATGCAAAGGGAGCGACCTGGAAACCCAGCACTTTTCTTTTCAGAAATACAACGGTCTCTGCATACGTGGTGATTCTTCGCTGACCGAATACGGAGTCGGTGCTAAAACGTTCCAGCCCATAAGGATTGTCTATTCTTAAAGGCTCATAGGTAAGCCTGCTGAATTGCTGTGTATAACTGAATTTAACATGCTCACGTATTTTCCAGTTGTTATAATAGTACAACTGACTGAACATATTGGCGCCCAGGAGCACACTTCCATCCTGCCATCCATGATTTCTGAAGCCACCAGCCTGCGCGATGTATTGCATAAACTCGCCCCGGTGGGTAACAATAAAATAGTTTGCGTTGATGCCTGTATAAAGCCTTCTAAGATCCAGTTGCTGATACCACCCGCTGGTAAGCGCTATGTTGAATCCATAGGGAATGTCTTCAGTGGTGCCAAATCCGTATATGTAATTGGTTTTGTAAAAGTCCTGCCTGAAAAGGGTAAGTTCAGCAAGTACAGCCTTTTTAGTATTATATAAGGGATCAAAATTATTACCTATTTGAAAAGGCACTTCCACGAAATGGTTCCTCAGGTACCTGAGCGCAATAAAACTACGGTCGCGGATTCTTTTATCGCTTTTAAGCAGTTTGGTCACTCCAAGATTATATCCACCCCATAAATCATAGAGATTATACCGGTAGTTATAAAACTGCGCATCTTCTTTATGGTAATAATTTTCCGAGTGATTATAACTTACCTCCAACCCTCCTGCCAGCTTTGTAAAAGGCGATATCAACGGTCTGTCGAGCCGGAAAAAAAAGGCCTTTTCTTCCTCTGCCCCGGTGCTGCGTCCCGTGTTGATATTAGTATATCCTATTGTTCCGTTTACGAATGTATTAGCGATGCTGTTTTTACTGTACAGTAATTCATACCCATAAACAGGCCGCCTGCTTTTATCGATCAGTACGGTATATTGCAGGCCCTGTCCCATTCCCATAAGATTATTTTCGGCTATCCTTGCGCGTACGCGCTGGATGCCGTTCACATCAAATGAGCCTGTGAGACTGAACAGGTCTTTAGTAATAATCTCCACGTCTACCGAGTCTTTGCTGCCGCGAACATTTTTTACAAGAATACGTGCATCCTGTATAAAGTTCAGTGAGCGCAGGTATCGTTCATTGTCCGCCATCAGGTAAGCGTTCAACACGCTTTTTTCTCCAAAAAAAAGATTGGACCGTATCACCCAGCTTTTAGTATCGTTATGTAACAAATTAAGAATCTTGGTTCCGAAATATTTTATCCTGTGGCTGGTATCGGTAAATGTTTTTTCAAAACCAAGTTCTCTGGTGGTGATATGTCGTATTATTTTTCCGTTGAACCGGTTAAAGTAAGTTTCGCTTTTAGTATTCAACACAGAAGTACTTGCCAGACTGTCTTTCTTACCAACCGTAACGGCATCTTTCACCTGTTTGAAGATATTATGAAAGAAGACCCTTGACCTTGACTCTTCTTCAGTAGAATCCTGTGATGATGCGCTGAAAGATAAGAACAGCAAGCAGCCCGTGATAACGAATAACAATTTCTTTTTCAACAAACGCTACAATTTGAATTATTTGATTCAATGTACACTTTATAACAACATCAGCATTTGCTCTGTGAAACTTTTAACTGCCTGTTTGTATTTTAGTAACTTTAAATATTTAAACTTGAATCTTGGTACATTTCCTTCTCAATAACAAAATGATCCATACTCACATGCCACCCGGCATGGTGCTGGTTGATTTCATCCGCTACCAACAACATCTTACCGGCACCAAAATCGGTTGTCGTGAAGGAGATTGCGGAGCATGTACCATCCTGACCGGAACACTGCAAGAGGACCAGGTGGTATATAAAAGCGTTACTTCCTGCCTGATGCCTCTTGCAAATGCGCATGGAAAACATATCGTTACTATTGAAGGCATTAATTTGAAAGGTCTTAACGTAATGCAAAAGGCTATGTGTGATGAAAGCGCCACACAATGCGGTTTTTGCACACCCGGTATTGTGATGTCTCTGGCCGGCTTCTGTTTGCAAAGCTTACCTGCTGATCAACAAAATAAGAAGGCCTGTACCCTGCAAAACGCCGTTGCCGCTGTTGATGGGAACATTTGCCGCTGTACAGGATATAAATCCATCGAACGCGCTGCACAAAGCGTTGCAGCCCTGCTTCAAGAGAACCATGATGAAGATGCTGTAGATTTTCTCATTAGCAAATCATTTCTCCCGCCTTATTTTGCCGGGGTTAAAGAACAGCTTAAGTCCATTGAGCAATCGTTAATGACAAGCGCAACAGATGGTGTAAAACACTTACAGGTTGATTCGTCACTAAACGCATCGGCCTTTCTCAGCGGCGGAACGGACCTTTATGTTCAGCAACCCGAAGTGCTGGTACATAAAACCGGTAACTTCATTTTTAACCGTGCCGAACTGAAAGGAATTTCAAGGCAGGACAATAAATGTTTCATCGGTGCAACAGCCACCGTATCAGACATTCTTCAGTCAGCACTAATGCAGGAGCATTTTCCGGGTATTGCAGAATTTATTAAACTGGTATCTTCAACACCAATCAGGAACATGGCAACCATTGCCGGAAACTTTGTCAACGCCTCTCCTATCGGTGACCTGAGCATTTTCTTTCTCGCTCTCGATGCACAACTGCTATTGAGCGATGATCAGGTAACACGACAATTACCACTGCACGATCTTTACCAGGGGTACAAAACGCTTGCAAAAAAGCCATCGGAATATATCAGGCAAATCTGGTTTCGCTTACCGGGTAAGAATACGTTGTTCAACTTTGAAAAGGTAAGCAAAAGAACCCATCTGGACATCGCCAGTGTAAACAGCGCGCTATCCATTACTGTTGAAGATAACATCATTACCGAAGCCCGTTTGTCTGCCGGTGGTGTAGGCCCCATACCTTTGTTACTTTCAGAAGCTGCTGTTTTTTTGAAAGGCAAGGAATTGTCTGCCCTTACCATTCAGCAAACCATTCAGCGGGCATTAAACGAAATTTCACCGATCAGTGATATAAGAGGAACAGCCGCGTATAAACGTTTGTTACTAAAGCAACTTATTAAGGCGCATTTTATTACGCTGTTTCCGTATCTGGAAGAAGAATTGATCTATTTATAAAATGGTTTAAATTTTTATTGAGTTTACATGAGGAGTATAGATGCCAAAACGCATACAAGGGGTGAATCTGTTTATCTGGATGATATTCCTGTAATCACCGGAACGTTATACGGTGTGGTATTCGATTCACCGGTTGCCAATGGAAAGATCGTTCAGCTTGATCTGGAAGCAGCACGATGTTCAGCCGGTGTGGTGAGGATATTTACTTTTGAAGATGTACCTGGTGAAAACCAGATCGGCGGCATTGTTCCCGACGAACCGTTGCTTGCAGAATGGCATGTGCATTACTGTGGCATGCCGGTAGCATTGGTTGTAGCGGAATCCAC
>CAXTDO010000104.1:0-11301 GCA_964242315.1 uncultured Flavihumibacter sp. | reverse complement strand
GTGCTACCCAATGTTGCCGGAACAGATGCGGCAAATGAGTCGGTTATGGAAGCCCAGCTACCTCAAACAGCTAAAGTTGACCGTAAGAGTGCACAGGCATCAGTTACATACGACGGAGATCCGCAATTTGAACAAATTGAAGGAACACATTTGAAATATGCCATCAATACTCCGGGTACCGTTCTTAATTCCGGACGGAAATATTATGCTGTTGAAAACGGGGTTTGGTTTGAATCGAATAACGCAGGTGGCCCCTGGTCGGTTGCTACTGTTCGCCCGGACGAAGTAGAGAATATTCCTCCGAGTTATCCTGTATACAATTCCAAATATGTTTATATATATGATGCAACACCGGATTACGTGTACATGGGTTACACGCCAGGCTATTTAGGAAATTATATTTATGGTCCTACAATAGTGTACGGTACAGGCTATTATTACAGACCATGGAGGGGAAGGCATTATTATCCCCGTGCTTATACCTGGGGTTTTAATATGCGTTATAACCCGTGGACCGGATGGAATTTCGGTATAAATTATTGGGGCGGCTGGTTTTCCGTTGGTTTTGGGGATTATTACCCCGGCAATTACTGGGGTGGCTGGTGGGGACCACAGATTTACCGTCCTGCTTATTACAGGCCGTACAATTACAATCGTGGTTATTATGGCCGCAATGTTATCGTAAATAATTATACGATCATCAATAATAACAGGTCTAATAATTTGTACCGGAACAGAAGAGATGTTGTAACCCGCGACAGGCCAGGCTTTAACAATGTTCGCAACAATGGAAGGTCAACTCCTTACAATGCTTATAACAACGGCAGGTATAATAATGGCAGGTCTATGTCAGGCGGCTATAATGCTGGTTCCGATAATCGCTTTCCCAATCAACGTCCAGGCTCTCAGTTTGGAGACAGGCAGGGTAACCGTACTTATCAACCTAATAATCAATCCGGCAGAATAAATGACCGTTCCAATTTTCCGGGAAACAACAATAACACACCTGGCAGAGTTGCAGGCCCGGATGTACGCCCTGGTAACGAACAACAACCAGGCACAAATCCCCGGATCTACACACCTGGAAATAACAATAGAAACGATGGCAATAACAGGAATGATGGAGGTGTTAACAGGTCTGATCGCAGGATAATTGACAGATCCAGTAATCCGGTAACCTCAAATCCTGATTCTAGGCCTCAGGCGAACAGGCCCGATATACAGAACAGGCCTTCCAATCCAGGTTCTGATAATACACGCATACAACAAGACAGGCCTACAAGGGTTATTCAGGACAGGCCTACCAGCCCGGATTTTAACACAAGACCACGAATGGAAAGACCTTCTGAAATTCAAAACAGGCCATCAAATCAACCTTCACCACGCATGGAAAGACCATCAAGTCAACCTTCACCACGTGTTGAAAGGCCATCAAGAGAATCCAGCCCTAATAATGGCGGAGGAGGAAACAGGCAGGAACGTGGTTCACAGGAAAGAGGGAATCGTCGTGGATAAGCTTGCTGTTTAATTTTTTTTTAACCGCAGAAGCAGGATTCTCAGGATTAAAAATAATTTTCAAAATTTTGAAAATTATTTTTAATCCTGAGAATCCTGCTTCTGCGGTTATAGAAAACAATGATAAATTTATCAATTAAGATTAAATAAGAACTTCATTATGATTCATTTATTTACACCGCTTAAAGTAAGGGATATAGAATTTAAGAACAGGATAGTTGTTTCACCCATGTGCGAATATTCAAGCGTTGATGGATTTGCCAATGAATGGCACCTGGTGCATCTTGGCAGCAGGGCAGTTGGAGGTGCTTCACTTGTATTTTCAGAAGCAACCGCAGTATCACCTGAAGGAAGAATTACGCCTGACGATCTTGGCATATGGAAAGATGAACATATAGAATACCTTAAAAGGATTACTCAGTTTATACAACAGCAGGATGCTATTGCCGGAATACAACTTGCTCATGCCGGAAGAAAAGCAAGTCGTACATCGCCCTGGAAGGGAGGAGAATTGCTAAACGAAGCTAATGATGGCTGGCAAACGGTAGCTCCCTCCGCCACGCCTTTCTATGCTAAAGAAGCTCCGCCGGCATCACTGGATCTGGAAGGTATTGACAAAGTTATCAAAGATTTCAAAGCGGCTACTAGAAGAGCTTTGCAAGCGGGCTTTCAGGTAATTGAAGTTCATGCTGCACATGGTTATCTTATTAATGAATTTTTGTCGCCTCTCTCTAACAAGAGAACAGATCATTATGGCGGAAGCTTTGAAAACAGATGCAGGTTACTGTTTCAGGTTGTTGAAGTGATCAGGGAAGAATGGCCAGAAGGGTATCCTTTGTTTGTTAGAATTTCAGCTTCAGACTGGACTGATGGCGGATGGACCATTGATGATTCCATTTCCCTGGCCAATCTGTTAAAAGAAAAAGGGATAGATCTGATAGACTGCTCTTCCGGTGGCGTAATTCCTGACGCTGTTATTGCTGCAGGACCAGGATACCAGGTACCCTTTTCAGAAACCGTTCGTAGCAAAACAGGCATTCTCACAGGTGCTGTTGGAATTATTGTTACACCTGCGCAGGCCGAAGAAATTATTGCTTCGGGCAAAGCTGATTTTGTACTGCTTGCAAGAGAGATGCTACGTGATCCTTACTTCCCGTTGCGCGCAGCAAGAGATTTAGGGTTTGATACAACCTGGCCGGTACAGTATGAGCGTGCAAAAAGAAAGGTTTGAGAAACTATAATCATAAACACTCACCACCATGTCTGAAGACCTGAATATCATAACCGGTTCCCGCGAGGAGCAGTATATTTCGCTGCTGCCGCAAATAAAAGGTTTGCTGGAAGGAGAACCCGATTTAATAGCCAACCTTGCAAATACTGCGGCAGCGCTTAAGGAACAATTCGGCTGGTTATGGGTAGGATTTTATATTGTAAAGAATGATGAAATGGTGCTTGGCCCTTTTCAGGGGCCTGTTGCCTGTACCCGCATACGCAAAGGCAGAGGCGTTTGCGGAACAAGCTGGCTAAAGGCGGAAACGGTAATCGTTGCCGATGTTGAAAAATTTCCTGGCCATATCGCATGTAGCAGTTTATCCAGGTCTGAAATTGTGGTGCCTTTGATACGTGCCCATGATGTAAAGGCGATCTTAGATGTCGATAGTGAACATCTTGATCATTTCAATGCTATCGATCAGAAATATCTGGAGCAAATAGTGGATTTAATAGAGCTGTAATTGTGATGCTTATACATCTTTTTTACTCACCGGATAAAAACGCTCATTCACCGGTAATATTCCTGTTATCACCTAAACTGTCTTGTAACCTTTGAATCCCTATGATAGTTTTGAATATAAATTAACACATCATGGAAAGTCAGGATTACAAAAAAGATAATAGCCGGGTAGTGGCTGGTTTATTTCGGTTGGGAATAGGTACGGTTTTATGCATCAGGCAGTTTGGATTCTCAATGCCTTACTGGCTTTTTAGGTGGCCGGTTATATTATTGATCATCGGCTTATTTATCGGCATCCGTCATAATTTCCGCGGGCCCGGCTGGATAAGCCTCATCATTATAGGAAGCATTGCCCTTGGCGATATGATTAATCCCGAATATTCTTTACGCAAGTTTATGGCACCTGCAATTGTTGTTGGAATCGGGCTGGTAATGATCCTGAGGCCCAGGAAAAGCCGTAACCGGAATTATTATGATCCCTCCGGATACTGGAAAAATAATATTGATCCAAATATTTATCCGCCGCAGACTGAACAAAACATCCCACAGGAAAATGTTGATTTTAAAGAAAAATATTATTCCAAAGAAGATTATATTGATTCGGTTGCCATATTTGGAAGCGTTAAAAAAGTAGTGGTATCAAAGGATTTTAAAGGAGGTGAAATGGTAGCCGTTTTCGGAGGAAACGAAATAGACCTGAGCAAGGCAGATATTACAGGAAAAATCGTGTTAGACGTTACGCAGATAATGGGCGGTACAAAGCTGATCCTTCCTTCAAATTGGGACGTTAAATCAGAAATGGTGGCGTTTTTTGGTGGGATTGAAGATAAAAGACACCTGTCTCCGGGTATTAATGATCCTGAAAAGATGGTGCTTCTTAAAGGCACTTCCATATTTGGCGGCATCGAGATCCGCAATTTTTAGCCTTCGCACCACTGAAGCACAGCTTGTTGATTACAGTAACCATTCCAACTAAATATTAAAACCTTATCATGAACTGGTACCTCACTAAAATGATCTTCCGTATCATTTGCGGAAACGGAGATCATACACCTCAATTTGATGAGCAACTCAGATTAATTAAAGCAGATGATGAACAGGATGCCCTGTCTAAAGCGCAATGCCTGGGATTAAAGGAATCCGATGCATTTATAAATACAAAAGAGCAACCCGTACAGTGGAAGTTTATTAACATTGCGGAGTTGTATAAAATCAACGGCTTCATTGATGGAGCTGAGTTATATTCACGCATCTATGAAACGGATAATGCAGATGACTACATTGATCTGATCAATAGAAAAGCCGAAAACATCCGGTGTTTTGAAACACATAAGTTGCTGCAACTTGTATAAACTTTTCTTCCTTGAAAAAAGCACCCCTGGAAATAAATAAATACAGGTTGTTGTTTACTGCCTGGTGGGTACTTTGGTTTCTTATGCAGGCGTTCGTGTTGATATGGCTGGGGTTTTCTTTTAGTGTTTCATTAACCGACAGTGTTGTTACCAACCTGGTACTGGCGGCATCCTGCCTGCTGGTAAGTAATAACCTGCAATATTATCTGCCACAAAAAGATAGGCATTGGTACATTCTTG
Source organism: uncultured Flavihumibacter sp. (assembly GCA_964242315.1). Taxonomy (GTDB): domain Bacteria; phylum Bacteroidota; class Bacteroidia; order Chitinophagales; family Chitinophagaceae; genus JADCRZ01. The sequence goes on along the minus strand of CAXTDO010000104.1, from coordinate 6,462 downwards.
CGTTAAGTGTTGTTATGAGTGGCTTATGGCTGGCTGCATCCAGGTGGCTTTTAATATCCATGATCGACGATAAAGACGGCTATTATCTTTTCCTGGCAAGATCACTGCCGTTTCGTTTTGGCATAGCGTTCCTGCTGATTGCCTGCATGATGATCATAAGCGCTGTATGGTACACTTTTGAAGATTAGAAAGAAAGAGAAATAAGAAAAAGTGAAACAGAAAAAATGACCAGGGAAGCGGAATTATATAAACTTCGCCAGCAACTGCAACCGCATTTTCTTTTTAACAGCCTTAACTCCATCAGCGCCCTCATAATCAGCAACCCGGAACATGCAAGAACGATGATCCATCAGTTGTCCGACTTTTTACGAAGCACACTTAAAAAAGAAGAAAATGAATGGATAACACTTGCAGAAGAATTGCAGCACCTGGAGTTATACCTGACCATCGAAAAAGTAAGATTCGGACACCGCCTTACCAGCATCATTGAAAGCGATGAGGGCAGCAGGCTGATGAAACTACCTAATATGCTATTACAGCCTATTCTTGAAAACGCTATTAAATTTGGTTTGTACGATACCACCGGCGAAATAGTGATCAGCATTCATGCAACAACTTCAAACGACCAACTGGTTGTTTCCATGCAAAACCCTTTTGACAATGAAACCAATCAATCACATTATGGCACCGGCTTTGGACTTAGTTCGGTGAAAAGAAGGCTGCAATTGATTTTTGCCAGAAACGATCTGCTGACTACCGTAAAAGAAACCGATCAATTTATAACCACCGTGAAAATTCCACAACATCTATGATTAAAGCGTTATTGATCGACGATGAACCGCTGGCGCGATCTATTGTTAAAGAATACCTTTCGCACTTCCCGGACATTCATATCGCTAAAGAATGTAACGATGGATTTGAGGGTGTAAAAGCAATAGCGGAGCATCATCCCGACATCATTTTCCTTGACATACAAATGCCGAAGATCAATGGCTTTGAAATGCTGGAACTGGTTGAAAATCCACCGGATGTTATTTTTACTACAGCCTATGACGAATACGCGATAAAAGCTTTTGAAACGTATGCCATAGATTATTTGTTAAAACCATTCAGTCGCGAACGCTTTAACAAGGCCATTCAAAAGTGGCTGTCGCGCCATAACATTGCCCAGGCTGCCAAAACCGGTGAACTATTGGAAGCAGCAGCTCTTTCACCCGGCCAAAGTCAGCGGGTTGTTGTGAAAACAGCAGGAAGAATAAAAATTATCCCGATGCAGGAAATAATATATCTTGAAGCGGCAGATGACTTTGTAAAGATACATACGCACGAAGGCGCCTATCTCAAAAACAAAACCATGAGTCATTTTGAAAAGATCCTCGAGGTGCAGCAGTTTGCAAGAATCCACAGATCTTATATAGTGAACCTCCAACAGATCACCCGGATTGATCCTTATGAAAAAGATAACCATGTGGCAATACTTAAATCAGGAAAAAACATCCCGGTAAGCAAAGCAGGATATGCAAAACTGAAGATGGTACTGGGGCTGTGATTAATGATTAATTATTAACGGGACGAGAATTCAGATTAAGGGTACTAAATAATTACAACCACTTACCGTTAATCATTAATAATTACCTACGCTTCCACGCCCAGCCATAAAGCGCCGCCGATGCTGCTTCTGGTGGCACCTGTTACGGACGATAGAACATTGTATTCTTCACGCCAGCGAAGCACTCCGATTAAGGCCATTATGAGGGCTTCTTTATAATTGATTAAATTATTTTCGGGAACCACTATTTCAATCATTAATTCCCGAAGTACTTCGCGCAAACGGTTTACTAAAAAAGAATTCAATGCGCCTCCACCCGTCACCAGTAACCGGTAAGCTGTTGATGGCTGTGATTGTTCATCATTCAATGTCATGATAGCAGCATTCTTAACCTGGATGACAATATGCTCTACATATGTTCGCAAAGCATCGCTGGTGGAAAGAGAAGATCGTTGCACCTGGGGAAATACTATATCAATTCCAAAATCATTGGCTAACGATTTCGGATAAGCCTTGCCGTAATAATCAAAGTTGTTCAGCAACTGTAATAACCCTTCATCAACTTTTCCTTCGGCAGCCATAGCGCCATTTTCATCATAGCTTTTCCCTTCTTTTGCAGCAAGCATATCCAATATCTTATTGGCAGCGCAAACATCAAAGGCAATATATCCGCCCGGCGTTTTAGCTGATATATTGGCGATACCTCCAAGATTCAGCAGGAAGTCGTATTCCTGTAACAACAATTTTTCGCCTATGGGCACTATAGGTGCACCTTCGCCGCCAAGCGCCACATCCATGGCACGAAGATCAGAGATTACCGGAAGCCCTGTTATAGCTGCTATTGCGGCACCATCCCCCAACTGAGCCGTCATTCTTTTTGCAGGAATGTGAAAAGTGGTATGCCCATGCGACGCGATAAGATCTACTTTATGATGCAGGTTAAAAACTTCAATAAAGCGGTTTACCTGTTCGCCCGTGTAACGTCCGTACGCAGTATGAAGCAACTGGTAATCTAATGCATTTAAGGAAGTAGCATTACGCAGTTGTGCTTCCCATTCTTCAGGATAAGGATAGCAGTGGGAATTAATTATTTCGAAGCTCCATTTTCCACCGGTTTCACCGATATGTGCGTAAACAATATCCAATCCATCAAGGGAACTGCCGCTCATTAGTCCGAGTGCTTTGTAGGTCATTGTGTTGGAGATAAAAGTTTTGATAGCAACAGCGAAAATAATCAATGTTCACACAATGCAGTTAAAAAGGAACAACCTGTGAGGTTTCTAAAAACCTCACAGGTTGTTCCCTCCTTCACTTTAAACCGAATGTTGTATTTTAGATAATAATTTAACCTGTCAAAAATTCTTAATGGTTATAAATCTGAGTGAAAAGTATTCATTGCTAAGTGACTGGATCAGTGAATTACGCGATGTACAAATACAATCCGACAGAATGCGGTTCCGGCGTAATTTAGAGCGTATTGGTGAAGTAGCTGCTTACGAGATCAGTAAACAACTGGAATACGTAGAAAAAGAGATTGAAACACCTCTGGGTATATCCATTTGTAAAACTTTATCCAGTCAACCGGTGCTGGCCACAATTTTGAGGGCCGGTGTGCCTTTACACCAGGGGTTATTGAACTACTTTGACAAGGCAGACAATGCATTCATTTCGGCTTACCGGAAACATAATAAAGATGGTACGTTTGATATCAGCCTTGATTATATTTCGTGCCCGGAACTGGAGAACAGGGTGGTGATTATTTCAGATCCTATGCTTGCAACCGGCTCATCACTGGTTAAAACCATTCAGTATCTCAGAGAAGAAGGCCATCCATCTGTAATTCATGTTGTTGCCGCTATTGCCTGCACGGTAGGGATAGAATATGTACATCGCACCGAACCGAATGTAAAAATATGGTGCGGTTCTATTGATGATGAACTTACTGCCAAAGGTTTTATAGTGCCGGGACTGGGTGACGCCGGCGACCTGGCATTTGGAACAAAAGTGCAGATTTGACAATTAGCCGGGGCTTTATGATAATAATCCCCGCTTTAGTTGTATTTTGTAAATTCCTTGTGAGTAAAATGAAAAAAAGTTTTTTTGTATTTTTGTGCATAGTTGTATTTACGTTGAATTCCCTGGCTCAGGACCCGGGTTTCTCACAGTTCTATGCGTCTCCGTTAACACTTAATCCGGCCCTCACCGGCAAGTTTGATGGCCAATACCGCGTTGCAGGAAATTACAGGGATCAATGGCCTGCTGTTAATAAAGCGTTCATTACCTCTACCGCATCTCTGGATATGGGCATTCTTAGAAACAGGCTAACCTCAGGCGATACATGGGGCATTGGCATAATGGCAATGACGGATAAAACCGCCAGTGGAATTTTAACCAGTAATTATATTTCCCTTTCAACCGCCTATCATAAAGGACTGGATGAAGAAGGGCTTCATCAGATAGGAGTAGGATTTCAGGGAACCTACAGCGGCAAACGACTGGATGGCGGCAAACTTAACTTCGAACAGGAACTCGACCAGTTTGGAGGATGGACCAATCCTACCAACGAACCTATCAATAACATGCTGGTAACCGTTAGTTACTTCGATTTTAATGCAGGCATGCTTTATAATGGTTCTACCAATGGGTATAATAATTTTTATCTGGGAGCTTCCTTCTATCATATTAACCGGCCACAGGAAAGTTTCAATGGAATTTATTACCTGTTAAACCCACGTTTTACCCTTCACGGCGGAGGATATTTTCCTATTGCAGATAATGCCATACTTCATTTAAGCGCCATACACAGCCGTCAGGCAGGAGCTACCAATACGGTTATCGGAGGCGCTGTTGCGCTGAATGCAAATGGCGATCTCGATAATCCCACCAGTTTGTATGTTGGGTCGTGGCTACGGTTAGGCGATGCCGTGATACCCTACGTGGGATTGGAGTTTAACGATTTCCGCCTTGGTGCCTCATACGATGTTAATGTCTCCAGTTTAAAAACCGCCTCTCAAAGCCGCGGCGGTCTTGAAATATCCCTTATTTATGTTAAACGCCATGACGATGGCAGGAAAACAATAGCGTGTCCCAAATTTTAAGCAGGATTCACCGGATGGGATGGATTCACAGAATTTCTTGGTGTTTAGATTTAGTGATTTTGGATAGTTGGTTTCTAATTCTGTAGATTTTTTGTCTTGAAGCAGAATTTACTGGATGGGATGGATTTACAGAATTTCTTAGTATCTGATTTTATCAATTTATACTAAACAGCATACTTAAAATGATATTACACAACCGCAACAAAATTCTGTAAATCCATCCCATCCTGTAAATCCTGCTTCAAAGACGACTCACGAAAGGATTATCTTTTACATAAAATCTGTACAACAACTGAGCATCTTCCCCGGCATAATCAACTCCTACCCGCGGAGAAGCCGTTACCTGAGATTTCTTTATTACGAAACCATCATCCGCTATAAATATTTGATCGCTCATTAACGACAAGCCTGTATGGATGGTGTAAATTCCCAAAGCTTTGGTTACATTACCAGGACCTTTGCCGACAGTTTTGTTAAACACCGTCTTGTGCATTCTTTCCAGCATGATATCTTTTCCTTCAACCGGTTCAATGCCACGAATTAAAATCGCATGGGGTATACCATCCTGGTTTGTTACCACATTAAACATATGATGAATGCCATAACACAGGTACACATACGCAAATCCACCGGCGCCAAACATTACTTCGGTGCGACGTGTTCTTCTTCCTCCGAAAGCATGTGAAGCTTTATCGGTAATACCATTATACGCTTCTGTTTCTACAATTCTTCCACTGGTTAACAAACCATTAAAATTTGTCACCAGTAATTTTCCTAATAGTTCCCGTGAGATTTTTACCACATCTTCGCGCTGGTAAAATGCCTCATTCATTTTGTTCATACTAAAGTTTTTCGCAGTGTGTGCACTCAATGTAATAAATTTATGAATTCAAAAATTTGATACCATTTGTTTAAAGAAATCGTAATAGCTATTGAATCGTATTTTCGGGCTCATCGGTTCATTAGCGAACATCGCTTATGGAAATGGATCATCCTGCCCGGGTTATTGTATATGCTGTTGTTTTGTGCAGGGATGTATTTCTTTTTTATTTCATCAAATGGCGCTGTTTCTTATTTAAGTCATTTGGTTGGTATTGACCGCTGGCTACAGAGAGAAAAAAATCCTTTTCTGAGCTTCATTTTTGTAATGGGTGAAATCATGGTGCGGTTGATACTCGTATTCTTTTACTTTTCATTGTTTAAATTCTTATTTCTTATTGTGGGGTCGCCATTATTTGCTTACCTGAGCGAGAAAACCGAAACCATTTTACAGGGAAAAGACTATCCTTTCAGCTTTATACAACTACTTAAAGATATAGCGAGAGGTGTTAGCCTGGCATTGCGAAACACTTTATGGCAAACTGTTTACATGGTATGTATCCTGATCCTTTCTTTTTTGCCTTTGGTAGGCTGGATCACTCCCCTTCTTGCTTTATACATTGAATGTTATTATTACGGTTTTTCCATGATGGACTATAGCTGTGAAAGGCATAAGCTGTCATCATCGGAAAGTATAGCATTTATCGCAAATCAAAAGGGACTGGCTTTTGGAAATGGATTAATATTCTATTTTATGCATATCATACCGGTTATCGGTTGGATACTTGCCCCTGCATACGCCGTTGTGGCGGCGACCCTGAGTTTATATCATCAAAAAAATGAATTGTTATGGCCAGTGCAGCAATAGGGCAAGTATTACTGATCCCTACATTCCTGGACGAAGAAAACCTACAGGTTTTACCTGCTTATATCCTGGAGGCTGTAAAAAGCTGTCAGTTTTTTTTTGTTGAATATGAACGCAGTGCCCGCCACTAT
>CAXTDO010000103.1:0-11317 GCA_964242315.1 uncultured Flavihumibacter sp. | reverse complement strand
GAGGAGGGGATGGGCCACCAACCTCACTTTGCACTCAGGGCTTTCAACTGAAGTTTTTAATTAAATGACATTGCCCTGGCGGGACTCGCTTCTGACAATGCTCATCGTTACCTGTATCTAACACCGTGTTCGTAATCATCTTGGTATAATAATCGGAATAAAATGCATAGCTTGAAATGGTACATAAGAAAGAAGATCGCTTTCGAAAATTGAAGTCAACGAAATTAATGGCATTAAAAAATCATCTTGACAAAAATTTATAAATACCTCCTTTTATTGGTGATAATATTTGTTGCCTTTTGTAACGATGACAAAACAAATAATTTTATAGAAAATCAGGCTGGCATGAATAACTATCAGTTGCTGCGAAACTGGCCTTCTCTGCCAGACAGCGTTAAATTAGGCAATCCAACCGGCATCGGCATTGATACAGATCAACACATTTTTATTTTTCACAGAGCCGACAGAACATGGCCATTAGTTGGACCAATGCCCGGCAACCCTATTTCATCTAAAACTATTTTGATGCTTGACAGGGATAGCGGTAGCATCTTGGATAGCTGGGGAGATAACCTGTTCGTCATGCCCCATGGCTTAACAGTGGATATGAATAACAATATCTGGGTGACAGATGTAGGCTTGCACCAGGTATTCAAGTTCAGCCACGAAGGAAAACTATTGATGACACTGGGTGAAGCCAAAGTTCCGGGAACAGATGCTACACATTTCAACCTGCCGACGGATGTAGCCGTTACAAAAGATGGTTCCTTTTATGTGAGTGATGGCTATGGCAACAGCAGGGTGGTGAAATTTTCTTCCACAGGACGGTATCTTTTTGAATGGGGAAAGAAAGGAGACAAAGAAGGTGAATTTAACCTGCCGCATGCCATTGATCTGGACGGTGAAGAAAATGTATACGTGGCAGACCGCGAAAACAGCCGGGTACAGGTTTTTACGCCTACAGGAAAATTTATAAAACAATGGACCAACAAAAGTTTTGGATATATTAGTTCCGTTGCATTCGACAAAGTAACAAAGGGTTTTGTGGCCTTGGACTATTCCACAACCATGTTCAAATTAAAACATACCGGCTCCAACATCATTCTTTTTGACTCATCAGGCAACTTCATTACGAAGTTTGGCAAAAGCCTTTTGAAAAAAGAAGGTATAGTATGTTGGTATCACAATGTGGTTGTTGATGACAAGGAAAACATTTATGTTACCGATATATTGGAAAATACAATCCAGAAGTTTAAGAAAATTTCCGGGGTAGCTAATCCGGGAACCGGCCTCAAAGACACGAAGGCGTAAAGAAGCACCAGGAAATTCCTTTGTGTTGCTTTGTGCCTTCGTGTCTTTGTGGCTAACTTGCGCTAATGAAATTCAGCAGTCGCATTTTTGAGTTTGAAGACCTGTCATGGTTTCCGGATATTATCCGGTTAAGCATGACCGATTACCTGCGATACGTACTCACCATCATTAATTTTTATGGACCTATCACACCTTTGCTTATTGAAGGATTACACCAAACATCTTCAACACAAATAATCGACCTGTGTTCTGGCGGTGGTGGCGCCATTGAACAGGTAAAAAACAACGTGGAGCAACAATCCAACAGCAACATACAAATTGTTCTTACGGATAAGTTTCCAAACAAAAGCGCTTTTGAATTTTTAGCCGCCAAAACAAAAGGTAGTATTTCATTCTCCGGTACATCGGTGGATGCCGCCGATGTACCAATTACTTTAAAAGGATTCAGGACTATTTTCTCCGGTTTTCACCACTTTAACAAGAGCGCTGCTACGTCTGTAATAAAAAACGCCGTTGATGCCAGATCAGGTATCGGTATTTTTGACGGTGGCGACAAAAACATATTTGTGATCCTTGGTATTTCATTGCTTCATCCGATCGCATTTTTCTTTTTAACTCCCTTCTTTAAACCCTTCAGGTTCTCAAGAATTTTCTTTACTTACCTGGTTCCTATAATTCCTCTTTGCACCATCTGGGATGGTATGGTTTCTATTACCCGTTTGCATAAACCAACCGAACTTCTAAGTATGGCCAAACAGGTTGATGATAAAAGCTATATATGGAAAGCAGGTAAAGTAAAGAACAAGTTGGGCATGCATGTAGCTTACCTGATTGGATATCCGTTATCTGGTACTTAAGAATAAGTTCAATTATTATTGACAATACAGCGCCTGTTTCTTATCTTGAACCGGGATAATTTTATAGACAGTGGTTCGTTGAAATGGTGTTATGTAACATTTAAATTAACAAATAGCCTTCATGCTGTTCGACCAGTTTTTTTAAACACAGAGAGCACAGAGGAGGAACACAGAGGAAACCCTCTGCGAACTCTGTGTTTCCTCCTCTGTGCTCTCTGTGTTTAAAAAAACTCTTAAAATATTAGTTACTACCTTCTACTAAGCCGGTTTGCTTAAATAAAGTCTAACCTAAAACACTTCCCAGGTAAATTTAAAACTATGACTTCCAACAAAAAATTCAACCGGTATCAATTTCTAAGCAAAACTATCTTTATACCAGCATTGTTTTTTCTGTTAGCCTTTAGTATTCATAAGCCATCTGTAGCTACTTCTTCCCCTCACACAATACTAAACGACACCGTTCCACCAAAGGAGATTTCCAGTCTTAAAAGAGCAGACGTTTATGTGGTGATCATGGACTCCGGCATGGTTAAGATCCGTCTTAAAAACCGCGATAGCATCATGATAAATCGAACAGATTTTGAGGCGCTTCCGGAAAATGTAAAAAAAGAAATATCCGCCTACAATGACGGTATCTTTAGCAACGAGCAAATTGAATCTACTTATCCCGGAGGACCATCGGGATGGATGTCGTACCTCAACAAAACCTTTAGATATCCTGAAGAAGCAGTTAGAAGAGGCATTAAAGGAACTGTAGTAGTACAGTTTATTGTAGATGAAGAAGGTAAAGTAAGTGATATTGAGGCGATAAGCGGTCCAACTTTGGGTGGCTTAAGAGAAGAAACCATTCGGGTGATTAAGAGAAGCGGAAAATGGAATCCGGCAACCTGGAACGGCTACAAAGTAAAATCATATAAACGCCAGCCTTTAACATTTGCCCTTAATCCGCAATAATTTTTGCCACATCCATTCATTAAATTGTGCAACGTTGCCTGCACATTCTGTGTCAGCTTTCATATAAAATCATTACATGAGAAGCACCCTATCAACTGTATTGACATTATTCGTCGTCCTGATAACTTCATGTGACAAAGACGCTGCCAGCGCCACCATTCTTGGAAAATGGAATCTTATAAATGATTCAAAATTCATTGGAGTAGGCATCAACAATCATCCGGTTAACTATACCGGACAAACGGGCGACTATTTCGATTTCCGCACAGACGGTAATCTTTATATCAAAGAAGGGGCAGTATTGGATACTTTACCTTATACTCTTACTTCAGATACTACCATCTTAATTCTTTCTTTTGGTATTATCTTAAATGGCACACCTGAAATAAGTAGCATTAAAGATTTGTCGGCTCATAGTACAACAATCAATGCACCGGTTGCAATAACCCCCGGAGGTCAGTTTGGTAGAACAGTAAATTTAAACAGATAACATCAAACTAACATCTGAACAAACGTTGCTTTTTATTGGAAAAATGCTCAATTAAATCGAAATTTATAGAGGTCATTCTTTCAATAAAAAACGGTCGCAACATGAGACTAACATTTATCTGCTGCTTTATGGCATGTGTGGCAACTGCCGAAAGCCAGCTTCTTACCTGGACTCCGCAATTTCCCAACGATGCATCTTCCATTACTATAAACCTTGATGCCGCCAGTGGCAACAAAGGACTGCTGGGTTACACCGGCACTGTTTATATGCACCTGGGTGTGATTACCAACCTTAGCTCATCGCCATCCGACTGGCGGTATGTGACCACTACCTGGGGCACTACCACCGCACCGGCAGCCACTTCTGCCGGTACCGACAAATGGTCTTTCACTATTAATAATCCGAGAGCATATTTTTCCGTTCCACCGGCAGAAACGATTTTAAGGATAGCGATCCTTTTCAGGGATGCAGCAGGTAACAGGGTGCAAAAAAATGCCGATGGCTCTGACACGTATATACCTGTGTACGCTTCGGGATTCAACGGCATTCAATTTACGCGACCCTTTATAAAACCTACTTATACCATATCGCACGAAGCAATCATCGGAGGCATCGGTGTAACGGTTCCGGTAACCGCCGTTGCATCCGGAACCGGCGGCACCCTGAACTTATATTACAACGGCACCAAAATCAGCGGACCTGTAACAGGCGGCAACACAATTACCGGAACTGCAACGGCCACAGCAAAAGGAAACCAGCAATTTGTAGCGGAATATATCAGTGGCGGCACCAGTTATTATGATACGGTTAATTATTTTATTACTCCCGATATTGTTACAGCTCCCCTGCCTGCGGGTGTAAGGGAAGGAATAAATTATACTGCAAATTGTACCACTGCAACATTGGTGTTATATGCACCCGGCAAGGATAACGTAATAGTGGTGGGTGACTTTCCGGGCAGTGACTGGGCGCCAACGCAACAATACCTGATGAATAAAACACCTGATGGCAATTATTATTGGCTTACTATCAGCGGCCTCACTGCTGGTACAGAGTATGCTTTCAATTACCGGGTTGACGACTCCATATACATCGCTGATCCTTACACTGAAAAAATTCTTGACCCGTATAACGACCCGTATATATCTAACATAACTTACCCGAACCTGAAACCTTATCCTGTTAATCATTATGTTTCGGCGGCCCAAAATGGCATTATGAGTGTTTTGCAGACCTGTCACCCTGTTTACAACTGGCAGGTAACCAATTTCACCAAACCCGACAAACGGAATCTCATTACCTATGAACTGTTGGTGCGCGACTTTGGAGACCTGCATAATTATCAGATGCTGATAGATACAATCAGTTATTTCAAACGCCTGGGTATTAACGCCATTGAACTGATGCCTGTGAATGAATTCAGCGGCAACGATAGCTGGGGATACAACCCGACCTTTTACTGCGCCCTTGATAAATACTACGGCGCTAAAAATAAGTTTAAAGAGTTTATAGACTTATGCCACCAGAATGGCATTGCGATTATTCTGGATGTAGTGTACAATCAAATGGAAGCCGGTATTGCCCCGCAAGGCAGATTGTATTGGGATGCAGCAAACAACAGGCCTGCTCCAAATAACCCCTGGCTTAACATTGCGGCGCCACATCCGTACTTTCCTTATCAGTACGATTTAAATCATGAATCCGTAGCCACTCAATACCTGGTGGAACGCAGCCTGGAATACTGGTTATCCGAATATAAGGTTGATGGCTTCAGGCTCGATGCCGGAAAAGGTTTTACGCAAAAATGCACGCAGGTGAACGAACTGTGTCCTGTTGCCGTTGGTTCTATTGAAGATTACGATGCAAGCCGGGTAGCCAACCTGGAACGCTACTATGATTATGTGCTGCCCCGGTATCCCAACTCCTATATGATCATTGAGTTCCTGGGACAACAAAGGCCGGAAGAACAGGAATACGCCAATCATGGATTTATGTTATGGGGTAATAACAATCCTACTTACAACCAGGCTACGATGGGATATGACAATTCCAACTTATCAAAAATTGTTTATAACAGCAATGAAGAAGCCTTTAGCACCCCGGCCGAAATGGGTTATATGGAAAGTCATGATGAAGAACGTTTGATGTTTAAGAACCTGGCTTACGGCAATAGCTCCGGTAGCTATGATGTGAAAAACCTGGCTACTGCCCTTGAAAGACAAGCTGCTGCGGCGGCGGTTTTCTTTACGATCCCCGGTCCGAAAATGATATGGCAGTTCGGAGAAAGAGGCTACGACATTTCTATTGACGCGAACGGAGGCAGGGTATCTCCGAAACCGCTTCACTGGGAATATATGCAGGATGCCAACCGGCTGAAATTATGGAATGTTTATGCCAGGTTGATTCGCTTACGCCTTCAAAATCCTGGGGTGTTCAACAGCACTGCCTTCACGTACGACCTGTACGACAATGGCGGATTGTTCAAGCGTTTCCAAATCGCCGATCCTAATGCCGGCGGCATGAAGATAACAGTCGTGGCAAATTTTGATGTAACGGCACAAACACGCACCGTTAGCTTTCAATCAACAGGTGCATGGCATAGCTTTTTAAGTAACGGCACCGGTTCAGGTCTTAACGGCGCAGAAGGCTCTTCTATAAATATTGCTTCTGTTAATCAAAGCATCACACTACAGCCGGGTGAGTACCATGTTTATGCAGATAGGCAGGTAATACTGCCACTAAAGCTGCTTTCATTTACCGGTCAAAGAACTGAAGCTTCCGTCAACCTTCAATGGCGTTCTGAAAATGAAATGAATGTTAAGCAATTTGAAATCGAGCGGTCTGGCAATGGAAGCGATTTTATTAAGATTGGAACAGTGGCAGCCAGAAATATTTCAACGCAACAACCTGTTTATACTTATGCCGATAAAGACCCTGTTGCAGTTAAATCCGGCAACAAAACTTATTATCGTTTGAAGATGGTAGATATAGATGGCGCTTACAGCAATTCAAACATGTTGTTATTGAATCCTTCTGCTGTCAGCAAACGGATTACATTGTATCCTGATCCTGTAAAAGGCTCTTTTGTTTATATTGATTTTGCTGATCCTGTTTCATCAAGGCTTACCATTAAAATTCAGGATGCAGGTGGCAGGGTTTATAGTAGGTATACATTACCCGAAAGCAGGGAACCGGTTAAGATAGATGTAAGTAAACTGGTAAACGGCGTGTACATATTAAAAGCGTCTGCTACTGAGAAATCTTATGTGAAGCAGTTTATTGTTCAGCGTTAGGTGTCTATATAAGAAACGACAGTTTGTGCTTCGTGAAATTTCTAAAGGCAATATTTAAAATGTTTTTAATCATATTAGTGCTAAATGGTGTACTGATGTTAAGTTAAGTGTGAAATTGCGCGTTTGACTGGCTATCAGCTATCAGCAGTCAGCAGATCAATATTTATTTGTTTCTTCCTGATAGCTTATAGCTGACGGCTGATAGCTATTTAATTTTTTTCCATTCATACGGTCCGTTCTGGTAAACGATATATTTGGTAACTTTTCCTTTTTCAAAAATAAATTTTATGATGGCTTCAGGTTGGATTCCCTGCATGATAAACTCCATAGAAGATTTGGGTTTAAGTACACTGACTATGTCATTACCGTATCTTGCTATCAAAAGGTTTTCTTCTTTAAGAATCCTCATTGTACGGCTTTTATCCATTGTCATTCTGTAAGTGCCAAGATATTTATTCTGTATGCTATCAGGAACAACGATCTGCTTAACTGTGAACATAGCAGATATAATAGTGTCCGGAGCCATTGCAGGTATGGGTATAAAATAATGTGTCTGCAAAAATTGAGTTTGGCTTTTTTGTGAGGCAAAGCAACTGCCAACGAACAAAGAAATAATTAAGACAAGAAAGATCGGTTTTCTCATAACGTTTGTATTAATATAAAAGGGTTTTGCTGATATGTTCCTTTTCTCATCAAGTGTCCTGCAATTTTTGTAACAATAATAATGTCAGAATTTGTAGCTATTGATAATTAATATTTTAGAAAAAGAGATGCGGGCATGTTGTCCGATTTCGATACAGACAGTGTTTCAGGACTGGTCAGGGAAAACCTATAAGGTTTTAAGAAAGCGCTGTCACACAGCTAAGCATATCTAACCCGCAATTCACATCAGGTTATTTGCAGTTCATAGCATTGCATATTGCTCCCGCATACACCGCCTGCTATTTTTGACTTCTCTTTAACAATTCAATTAAATTAAATAAGTTCAAATGAAACAAAAACGTCTCTTTGTAAAAGCGGGCTTACTGGCTGTTATTCTAGTGTCTGCAACACTTGTATCCTGGGAAACCTATCTCCGTTGCCAGGGAAGAGGTTTATCGTACGACGACAGCGGCAGCCTGTGGAGCGACAAACGCAAACAGGTATACGAAGCCAGTGATAAAGCCACCGTATTTATCGGCTCTTCACGCATTAAATATGATCTTGACATTGCTACCTGGCAACACATCACCGGCGAACATGCCGTCCAGCTTGCAAACGTAGGAAGCAGTCCCAGGCCTGTTTTGGAAAGCCTTGCCGAAGACACAAACTTTAAAGGCAAACTGGTGATTGATGCAACCGAATTTTTATTTTTTACCCAGGCACCTTATGTTAATGAAACACCTGCTAAAAATATAGATTATTATAAAAAAGAAACACCTGCACAAAAATTCAGCTTTGTTGTAAATCATGCCCTTGAGTCGAAGCTGTATTTACTGGATAAAGAACAGTATTCATTAAATGCATTGTTAGCTGGCATTAAGATACCTAACAGGAAAGACATATACGAGTTACCGGAATTTCCGGCCGACTTTACAGCGGTAACATTTGACCGGCAAAATTATATGAGCGACCGGTTTGTAAAAGACACCAACCTGCAAAACCAGGTTAAAGGCGTTTGGGCAATGTTTGGTAAAATGTCTGCTAAAATGCCTCCCATAACCGATGCCGCGATTGATGGTATAATAGCATCTGTAAAGGCTGCCTGCGATAAAATAAAAGCACGTGGCGGAAAGGTAGTATTTGTTCGTCCACCCAGCAGCGGGCCGTTTCTGGCCATGGAACACATGGCTTTTCCAAGAGAAAAATTCTGGAACAAATTATTGGCTGTAACCGGATGTGAGGGTATTCACTTCGAAGATTATGCCCCTATTGCTAATCTTGAATGTCCTGAGTTCTCGCACCTGAGCGTACCGCAGGCTATGTCTTTCACTAAAACAGTTATCACCATATTAGAGGATAAGGGATGGAAATTCCCTGCTCATTACAACACTATTGCTTTAACCAATTCAAAAATATAATTATCATGGTCTTCAATTCATTAACCTTCGTCGTTTTCTTTGCAATAATGCTGGTATTGCATAATCTTCCACTACAATGGAAAACCAAAAAAATCAATCTGCTTTTAGCAAGCTATTTATTCTATGCAGCCTGGAATCCGCCATTCATTTTGCTGCTGTGGCTTTCTACTGTTATTGATTTTTTTGTTGGCAAGGCGCTTTATACACAACAAAATCCGTATAAGAAAAAAATGCTTCTGGTTGTCAGTCTTATTGGCAATCTCGGTATGTTATGCTTTTTTAAATACGGTACTTTCCTGCTTGAAAATTTTGTTCACCTCACTTCAGTAATCGGGCTTGATTTTCATCCGGCCAAACCCAATATCATTTTGCCTGCGGGAATATCGTTCTACACATTTACCACGCTTTGTTATACCATTGACATGTATAAGAAACGAAGCGAGCCGGTACGATCTCTGTTAGATTTTTCATTATTCGTTACCTTTTTTCCGCACCTGGTTGCAGGACCGATTGTTCGCCCGGAGCAACTGGTGCCACAGTTTGAAACACCGCGCAGGGCGAACCAAACACAATTGTTGAAAGGCCTGTTTTTGTTATCGCTCGGTTTATTTATGAAAGTAGTGCTGGCAGATGGAATGCTTGCTGCACCTGCAGATGCAGTCTTCGGGTCACCTGCGCCATTGGCAACGCTTGACGCATGGATGGGAGTGCTCGCCTTTTCAGGACAGATATTTTTCGACTTTGCCGGCTACTCTACCTGCGCTATAGCGGTAGCGATGTGTTTAGGATTTGTTCTGCCCGAGAACTTTAAATATCCTTATGCTGCTGTAGGATTTTCCGACTTCTGGAAGAGATGGCATATTACCTTGTCTGCATGGTTAAGGGACTACCTCTACATACCTCTTGGCGGTAACCGCCATGGCAAATTCAGAACATACATCAATCTTATGATCACGATGCTGCTTGGTGGCTTATGGCATGGCGCCAACTGGACATTTGTTGTTTGGGGTGGCTTGCACGGGCTGTTTCTTGCAGTAGAAAAAATGATACAGGATTTTAATAAAAAGCGGGTACCGGTGGTTGTTAAACAACGTCCGGTTGCTTCGTACGGAATAAGTGGTACGCAGTTGGGCAGGGCATTTTCTTCGTCGAAGTTACTGCTTGCGTTACTAACTTTTTTCCTGGTAAATATAACATGGGTGTTCTTTCGTTCACCCGATTTTACAACGGCCTGGAGAATTTTTACATCAATGTTTACCGAAGTAAAAGGCGGCGCCACTTTATTAACCTCGCTAACCATCATAAAGATTGCCGTTATTATATCGCTTATGTTAGCATGTCATTGGTTCATGAAAGACCGCAAGGTGTTATCAATGACCGGCACTGTACGCTGGTGGCTCGTAGGCACTATTTGGGCTGCCATGCTCATCCTGCTTGTGCTGAGCCAGGAAAGTACCAACTCATTTATTTACTTTCAGTTTTAGTTGGATGTCTGAACTGTGATTTAGCTGATTAAATGAAGGACTATGATTGTTCTATGTCATAGTCCGTCATTTAATCAACTAAATCACAGTTCAGACATTTAGTGGTTAAAACACTTACGAAGTTGACCTTCCTTTCGAATGATAATACCGGGAAATAAAAAATGAGATGGGAAGCGCCACACAAATTATTAATATCACCGCATTCTCAATTGCATTCGCCGGACGAAATGGCACCCTGTGTATTTTAGTTAAAGGCACCACACAAAGGTTCATAACCGTCCAGATAAACAACCCGTAAAGAATACTGCTCGCCAATAGATTTTTTCTTAACACAGCTACATAACGGTAAATCAAAAAATAAAACACGGTGAATGAAAAAGCAACCAGGTAATGAAACAGCACTCCATACACGATCATGTTGGTTCCGGTGAGAGATGCTTCTTTTCCAAACAATGCGCTGGAAATGTATCTGAATATGCCGGCAGCATTTCCCTTAGCCAGTATAAAAATGGCCGCCAAAGCGTCGAGGGTTCCTGCGGTTAACCAGGCTTTTAATAAAGTTTTGTAAGCAGCACCTTTTGGTGGAACATGTTGGTTGCTTGGTGTTGTCATATCGTTAAGAATTATTGTACTTAAGAAGAAATGTCTGTTCGGTTTGCTTGTAAATTATCAATGTGCTTCTGTGCCGTTAGGTACAAGATATCGTTAGAGGAAACAAATACAAATACACGAAGTGCCTTTAGGTCCAGTCCATTTAGTTAAGGATTCAAATTTCGGGTTCCAGGTTCCCCTCCTTTTCAAGGCTACCGTTAGGACACAAGTATTTAGAGTACAATCTGAAATGTGCGGTTTCGGTTCCCCTCCTTTT
>CAXTDO010000102.1:0-11341 GCA_964242315.1 uncultured Flavihumibacter sp. | reverse complement strand
TTACATAGAACGGCCAGGAGCACATAACAACGCCTACTGGAAAAACAGTATTGATTACCAGTTGCTGTTTTTCAAAAAGTTTTTTGAAGCAATCTTATAAGGTTTTAAAACCAGCGAAGCGGGTGAGCTTCAATCAGTTTGTTTTTTAGTTGCCTGTACTTCCATCCTTAAATTTAACTTTCTTCTTGCCTGCATTTTGTTTTTCAAATTCCAGTACTTCTTTAGGTTTGGCTACTTTTTTTTCTGTAGTAGTGGAAGATGCTACAGAAGCATCCTTCTTTTTGCCTTCGAGGGTTCCTAGAAAATAGTCTTCTTCTTTTGTAATAAATTTTGTAACGGGGTCGTAGTAAGTCCAATGACCATGACGTATTCCCGCCCCTTCATTCTTTACAATTACTTTCCTGTAGTGATCTGGTTTATCAACATCTTCGATAACAAGAGTATCATATAGCCTGTCGGGATTAAGCGCTTTCCAGTTCTCCTCTCTTAAAAGTTCACCCAGTCCGTTGAAGTACATACTCTTGCCGTCTTTGTTGCCCCATTTATAGTTTTCAACAGCAACCAGGTCGCCCATGAGGGTATAGCGGCGCCAGGGACCTTCTCTTTTATCTTTTACATATAAGCCTTCTTCTTCATAGCCGGGTTCACCGCGCAATTGATTCACATGTATCACCCATTTTCCCTGTTTCATTCCTTTTGAATCAACAATATTCAGGGTGTCACCCTTAGCGCCAATAACAAAACTCTTTAACTGGCCGTAGCTATAAGAAGTGAAAAACAAACCAAATAAAAAGATTAAACGCATAATTTTTATTTTAAAGCAGCACAATTTAATATCTAACGTACTTTATATACTTCAATTGTGATAATAAGGCGAATGACTTTCCCGGCTATGAAGTTACAATACTTAACACGTTCGGCATAGTGATGATGCATGAAGCGCCAGATTTAACAAATTATGCTTTGATAACCTTGCCGTAATCCGTTTTGGCGCTAAATAAAGACATGAAAGTTTCGTCAGGAACTGTCATTGTCGGTTCGGTAAACATATATCTTTGCACCCTTAATATATAAAATGAGATATATTTTACTGGCGCTTATTATCGCTATCTCGGCGCAATTCTCAATCGCCCAGAAAATGACTATTACGCAAATGAAGGCTGGTATTGAGAAAGCGGCTAACCCTGTTGCATATGTAAGGGAAGTTTTGAAAAAGAATTATAAGATTGATACCATAGTAGTAATGAGCACCAGTAAATTTATCGGCATGGCGGATAGTCTTGCGTACACCGGTAAAAAAGGGAAAGTGTACGGCCCGATAGAAAAAAAATACCTCGTGATGGTTTTAGGACGGGCTCCAAATAAATTTAACAGGGTAAGTCAGATATTTATTGATACTGCTACTTTTAGAAGGCGTATCGCCGATTCGTTAGCCAACAGTATTTTAAGTCGGATTAAAGAAGGGAAAGCAAGCTTTGAAGACATGGCGCAGGCCTACTCAATGGGCGGTGAAGCCAGAACAAAAGGTGATTTAGGGTGGATAGCACGCGGCTCGATTCTTCCTGAAATTGAAAAAGAACTGGCGGTTCGAAAAAAAGGAGAAGTGTTTAAAGTATGGAGTCGCACCGGTGTTCATGTAGTGAAAAAAACTGCCGATACAAAAGAAGATACCGGCTTTGCTTTGCTGCTCAGGGTGTTTTTGTAGTGAATACTAATTATAACATTTATTTAAAATACTCGATAGCTAATTCATAGCCCCTAAGACCTAATCCGCTGATAGTTCCTTTACATTTGGCAGAAACATGTGATATTTTTCTGAAATCCTCTCTTGCATGAACGTTACTGATGTGCACCTCAATGACAGGCGCTGTAATGGCTGCGACGGCATCACCCAAGGCAACGGATGTATGCGTATAACCACCGGGATTCATGATAATACCATCATAATCAAATCCAAACTTTTGTACCTGATCAATCAGTTCACCTTCTACGTTGCTCTGGAAATAAGAAAAAGTTATAGCTGGATATTTTATCTGTAGCCGCGCGAAGAATGATTCAAAATCCTCCGAACCATAGATGCCAGGCTCTCTCTTTCCCAACAGATTCAAGTTAGGCCCGTTGATGATGGCAATCTTCATAATGATTAATGGTTAATTATTAACGGATAGTCGCTTAAGTTTTAAGTTGATTCGTATGAATTGAGATCACTCACCGTTAATCAGTAATAATTAATCGTTAATAATTACGCTTTGTGTTCTTTCACTAAATCTAAAAATTCATCGAATAAATATCTTGAGTCGTGCGGACCAGGCGTTGACTCGGGATGATATTGCACCGAAAAAGCCGGCTTTCCCTTGATACGAATGCCTTCGATAGACGAATCATTCAGGTTAACATGAGTGATTTCAACATGATCCGCATTTTTAACACCTTCGGGGTCAACACCGAATCCATGATTTTGGGTAGTGATTTCGCATTTGCCGGTTGCAAGATTCTTAACGGGATGGTTCAGGCCACGGTGCCCATGATGCATTTTGAAAGTAGGAATATCATTTGCTAAAGCCAGTAGCTGGTGCCCCAGGCAAATTCCAAATAACGGTTTTTCTTCTTTGAGAATGTCCTTCATCGTTTGAACGGCGTAATCCATTGCCGCCGGGTCGCCGGGACCGTTAGAGATAAAATAGCCATCGGCGTTAAACGATTTCAATTCTTCAATAGTTGTTTTCGCGGGAAATACTTTTACAAAAGCGCCGCGTTGCGTCATGCAGGTAAGGATGTTTTTTTTAATGCCATAATCCATTGCTGCAATCCTCACTGAAGAAGAAGGATCGCCTAATTCATAGCTATTTGTAGTGCTTACCAGGCTGGCCAGTTCAAGTCCATTCATTGAAGGAACCTTTGCCAGCATTTGTTTGAGTTCTTCTACGTCAGTTACTTCAGAGGAAATAATACAATTCATGGCACCCTTGGTTCTAACGTCAGTAACGAGTGCCCTGGTATCTACACATTCTATAGCTACAATCTTATTCTGTTTGAGATAGTCGTTCAGGGAACCCTTAGCCATTTTCCTTGAATACTGTTCTTCCAGGTTACGTCCGATCAGACCACGAATCTTAACATCTGAAGATTCCACATCCTGGTCCATAACGCCGTAATTCCCTACATGCACGTTATTCATAATCAGGACCTGCCCGTAGTAACTGGGGTCGGTAAAAACTTCCTGGTAGCCGGTCATGCCGGTATTAAAACAGATCTCACCGGTAGTGGTACCGATCATTCCAAAAGCCTTACCGTGATGTACCGTTCCATCTTCCAGGAGCAAAATTGCTGGCAGTTGTATATCAGACATAGTCTTAATAAAAGTTGTGCAAAGAAAAGAAATTAATGGTTAGTTGTTAAGGGTAAATTGTTAATCTGCAACAATAATGTTGAATTCTACAGCTTCGAAGTCTGGGTTCCTGCCTTGTGCCCCTTGTAGGTTTTCTTTTGTGTCCTTTGTGGTTAAAAAGAGTCTTACATACGAAGAGTTTTTAAACCACAAATGACACAAAGGAAAACCCACAAAGAGCACAAGGGAGGAATCAAAATTATGGCCACAAAAAAGGCAGGACTTAATCAAGTCCTGCCTTACATCTGTTTTAAAAACATACCTATTCAGCAGGTTTTTCTTCTGATTTTGTTTCTTCAGTGGAAGTTTCAACAGGAAGTGTTTCTTCCGCAGTAGCAACCGGTGCAGGA
The DNA here is from genome assembly GCA_964242315.1 of uncultured Flavihumibacter sp. Lineage (GTDB taxonomy): Bacteria > Bacteroidota > Bacteroidia > Chitinophagales > Chitinophagaceae > JADCRZ01. Next base: position 7,603 of record CAXTDO010000102.1, on the reverse strand, counting down.
GTTTCAACAACAGGGATTTCTCCTGTAGTTTTTTTACGGCTTCCGGCGCGACGGGTTCTTTTACCTGTTTCTACTTTCATTTCTACAGTTTTACCGTAGATTTCATTGAAATCAACCAATTCTATTAAAGCCGTTTCAGCATTGTCTCCCACACGGGCGCCCAGCTTAATGATACGCGTATATCCACCCGGACGACCACCTACTTTCTGAGCAACAGTGCTGAATAGTTCCTTGATAGCTTCTTTGTCTTTCAGATAGCTGAATACCACACGATGCTGGTGAGTAGTATTTTCCTTTGCCTTGGTAATGAGCGGCTCAATATAAACCCTGAGAGATTTCGCTTTTGCTATCGTTGTAACAATTTTCTTGTGTTGAATTAACTGACAGGCCAAATTGCTTAACAGCGCTTTGCGATGAGAAGCTGTTCGGCTCAGATTATTAATTTTGTCTCCGTGACGCATGACTTTAAGTTTTATGAACCCTGTACCGTGTCAGGAATTACAGGATTACTAAGTATAAACAATTATTTATTATTCATCATCCAGTTTTAGCTTGCTGAGGTCCATACCGAAATGTAAACCTCTTTCGGTAAGCACCTGTTCAATTTCAGCAAGACTCTTCTGGCCAAAATTTCTGAATTTCATTAGGTCTTCCTGCTCGTACTGAACCAGTTCGCTTAATGAATTAATCTTTGCCGCTTTCAGGCAATTGAATGCACGTACGGAAAGGTCCAGATCTTCCAAAGGTGTTTTCAATACTTTTCTCAGTTGCAAAGTTTGTTCGTCAACAAGATCTTCTTTCTTCTCTTCTTTATTATCAAACGTGATGTTCTCGTCTGTAATAATCATAAGATGCTGAATCAAAATCCTGCTCGCCTGCTTTACTGCTTCTTCGGGATGAATGGTACCATCCGTATTTACTTCAATAATTAGCTTTTCGTAGTCAGTTCTTTGTTCAACACGGGTATTTTCAATGCTGTATTTTACATTCTTGATAGGTGTAAAAATAGAATCGATAGGAATATATCCGAACGGAGCATCTTTTAGCTTGTTATCTTCTGCAGGAACATATCCCCTTCCCTTTCCGATGGTTAATTCAATATCAAATTTGCCGGAAGGATCCATGGTACATATCAGCAGTTCAGGGTTCATTATTTGAAAGGACTGCGTGCCTTCCTGTATCATGGTAGCAGTAAACTCACTCTTACCTTTGATATGTAATGTAATTTTCTCGTTTCCTACTTCATGATCAACAATTTTCTTAAACCGAACCTGCTTAAGATTCAGGATTATCTCCGTAATATCTTCTGTTACCCCTTTGATAGTAGCAAATTCATGATCAGCTCCCTCCACTCTGATGCCTACTATAGCATATCCTTCCAATGGGCTTAACAATACCCTGCGTAAGGTGTTACCTACGGTTACACCAAAACCAGGCTCTAATGGACGGAATTCAAATTGCGCTTCAAAATCCGTAGCTTTTTGGAGAACAATTTTGTCAGGTTTCTGGAAATTTAAAATGGCCATATTATCTAATTCAAATTTATTTTTAATGTGCGATGTTGCTTTTTGCAGATACAGCTATTACTTGCTGTATAACTCCACAATAAGCTGCTCTTTGATATTCTCAGGAACGTTTTCCCTTTCAGGATAGCCAAGAAAGACCCCCTTTTTTTCAGCATCATTCCAGTCGAGCCAACTAAATCTTGGATTTTTAACACCCATCTGACTAGTGATACCTGCGTTATCCACGGCAGATTGTTTTAGAGCTATAACATCTCCTGGTTTTAATTGAAAGGAAGGCACATTGGTTACTTCACCATTTACGGTGATGTGCTTATGAGAAACAAGTTGGCGGGCGCCACCACGTGACGGAGAGATTCCCAGACGGAATACTGCGTTATCCAAACGGGCTTCCAATAATTTAATAAGGTTTTCACCCGTAACACCACGGCGGCGTGATGCTTCTTCAAAGGTTTTACGGAACTGGCGTTCCAATACGCCATAGGTGTACTTAGCTTTTTGCTTTTCACGCAACTGAAGTGCGTATTCTCCCAGGCTTTTGCGCTTACGGGAAGCTCCGTGCTGCCCGGGAGGGTTGCTGTTTTTACTCAGCCATTTACCATTACCTAAAATAGGTTCACCGAAAATTCTGGAAATTTTGGTCTTGGGACCAGTGTAACGTGCCATAAATAAATAAGTGATTTTTTAGTTATGATGTACGATCGTTAAAAATCTTAAAAATTAATCGCACATCCAGTTATAAATAAATGTACGAAGCAGGTATCTGACATACTCATGTAGGTCTAATACTTGGTTCGTAACAAATTAAACTCTTCTCTTTTTCGGAGGACGGCATCCATTGTGTGGAAGCGGTGTAACGTCTTTTATCTGTGTTATCTCAATTCCTGAGTTACTGAGCGCACGAATAGCGCTTTCCCTTCCCGATCCCGGGCCTTTAACATACACATCTACCCTTTTTAAGCCGGCGTCAAAAGCCACTTTTGCAGCATCTGAGGATGCCATCTGGGCAGCATAGGGTGTATTCTTTTTAGAACCCTTAAAACCCATTTTACCTGCGCTGCTCCAGGAAATTACCTGGCCCTGCTTGTTTGTTAAACTGATGATGATGTTGTTAAAGCTTGCGGTGATATGTGCATCGCCGTAACTTTCAACTTTTACAATCCTTTTTTTAGCAGCTACTTTCGCACTGCTTGCCTGTGTTTTTGCCATAATTTAATTAATGGAGGTAATCTTTAAAATTAATAGGTCCCGCTTTGGGCGGGATTGATCAACCCTACTCCGTAAAACGGGATCTGGCGTTGATGCTTTATACTGAAATTGCAGACGAGCCGTAGCTGATCTGCAATCACTATAATTAGATTTTATTTCTTCGGAGCCTTTTTCTTGCCCGCAACTGTCTTACGTTTACCTTTTCGTGTACGACTGTTAGTTCGTGTACGTTGTCCCCGAACAGGTAATCCCCTGCGATGACGAAGGCCACGGTAACAGGCAATGTCCAACAAACGCTTGATGCTCATCTGCACTTCTGAGCGTAGCTGGCCTTCTACCTTAAATTCATTGGTAATAAGCGAACGGATAGCATTTAACTCTTCATCATTCCACTGATTTACCTTTTTATTCACATCAATACCTGAAGACTGAAGAATGTACTGAGCAGTTGAAAGGCCAATACCATAAATATAGGTCAGTCCTATTTCGCCTCTCTTATTTTTTGGTAAATCCACACCGGCAATACGAGCCATAATTTAATTTTATAGTTTTAAGTGTTAGTATCCAGACGTCGGTTAACGACACTAATAAAAAACTGTCTGTAACTATGTTATTATCCCTGACGTTGCTTAAATCGGGGATTCTTTTTGTTGATAATGTATAACTTTCCTTTTCTTCTCACAATCTTGCAATCAACACTGCGTTTTTTAATAGATGCACGAACTTTCATGTTCTTATTTTTTTCTTTTAACTGCAAAAGCAGGTCAAAACAATACTTGCCAGTTATTCAGGGAGTGATTAATTAATTCCCTGACCTCTTATTACTTATAACGAAAGATGATCCTTCCTCTCGTGAGATCGTAAGGACTCATTTCTACACCCACCTTATCACCAGGTAAGATTCGAATGTAATGCATCCTCATTTTTCCGGAGATGGTGGCCAATATTTCGTGGCCGTTTTCTAATTTAACTCTGAACATTGCATTTGACAGGGCTTCTAGAATTGTACCATCTTGTTTAATGAGTGCTTGCTTCGCCATAGTTTTTGGGAGCGCAAAGATAGGAGAATATGATTATAAATGTAAAAAATGAAAATTATTTTCACATTTCTATCAAAAACAGCGATTTAAATTCAACAACGGAGAAAATAAGGAGAAATATATTAGTGTCTGTTTAGTTCAATTTTAGTCATGGAACGATAATGATTTTGCAGTTGATGAACGCTTAGCGAATGGGTGAGGTGACGCCGGTCTTCACGATACCATATTTCCATAGTAGAAAAATCATTTTTATCAGGAAGAAATATCCGAAATGCGCCTTTACTATATTTTACGGAACCATCTTCATTTTCCTGCTTCACAAAGTTAAGTTTCATCAGTTGGGCATCATTAAGGGTGATAGGACTTAATGCTTCCGGTTTAAACCAAAAATCCTGAACATCAGTCTCAAGACAAACCTCCTTTTCATTAAAGTTCAGGTCTTTTACCAGGCCTTCCCAGTTTTCACCTTCGTAATCCGCTAAAACATAATCGCCAATTTTAAGTTCCTGCATTTTAATCATAGTGGAATGAATTTATGGTTTCGAATTTACGGAAGGTTATTAAATAACAAAGAAAATACTTTACATTTTGATCAATTCAGGGGAGCAACCGGTTTTTTTATAAGTAGCTCCTTAATAACACACGAACATAAAATAAACACATTGACCAGCATCGGCTTGATCTCAGATACACACCATTTCCTGGATGAGCAGGTTTTTAAATATTTTAAAGACTGCGATGAAATATGGCATGCCGGTGATATTGGCAATATTGAAATTGCAAACGCCCTGTCATCTTTTAAACCATTTCGTGCCGTTTATGGAAACATTGACGGGCCCGATGTACAAACTATTTTTCCCGAACAGCTCAGGTGGCAATGTGAAGGCGCAGCCGTTTTTATGACACACATTGGCGGCTACCCAGGCAAATATGTACCCTGGGTTAAGAAAGAACTAACAGCCCATCCCACTCAACTTTTTATAAGTGGCCACTCTCATATCTTAAAAGTAATACCTGACAAAACATTGAACTGCCTTCACATGAATCCTGGCGCCGCTGGTAAACAAGGCTGGCATAAAATAAGAACAATCATCCGTTTTGCCATTGATGGAGCGATAATTAAAAATTGCGAAGTAATTGAACTGGGGAGGAAGTAATGATTAATTATTAATGGTTAATGATTAAGGATTAACGGTTAGTGCTTATACATTTTTATGTATAAATTACGTTTAATTACTGACAATTAATCATTACATATGCATTCCCGGCAATAACGGGCGTCCGATACCCGTTCTGAACGGCCAGGGAGCAGTTGCCAGAATAATTAAAACTGCTATTAAATAATACCAGAATGTTTTTTTGTGTTTTGTTTTATCGGAGAGGCTCTTCTTGCTTACCCCTCTTCCGATCGTGATGAGCACGATGGCAATTAACATTGCTGTAAAATGTTCAATGGCCCAATATCTCGACACCTTATCCTTCATCACTATGCCCATTCCCGAGTTCAGGATATTTTGCAATCCTACCGGGCCAAAAGACCATTGATATAAGCCAATCAAGAAAGTGATATGAGCCGAAATCATCAAAAACAAACCGATTTGCGTATCAGACTTGCCAAAGGGTTTGCGGTTAGTCATTCCGGAGTAAGCCTTGAAAATGGCTATAACTGCAAGTACAAGAATAACCCATCTTAATAAATTATGCAGATAAACCGATATCAGATACATATTGTAAAATTTAAATGATCGTTGTTATAAACTCCGGCCATCGTTTATATCATTCAAAAATAACGATGAATAGTTAATAACAAAGAATAATGTAGCATCAGGTCGCCTCTTGTTTTATTAGGTTATTGGGAATCTAATGTTAAATCGGCGAAATATTCTCTTAATCAACATGCTTAATTTATTAGTTTTGAATTATGAAGAGTTGGTTTGCATTAATATTTATGTGTTTAGGTTTTGTTGCAGTTACAGGATGTAATGGTTTCGAAAAGAACGATACCTCAAAACTTTTAAATAAATCACCCTATAATACTATTACCGATAGCATCAACAATCTCCCTGAAAACGCTTCCTTATATTTAAAACGTGCAGATCTGTTGTCACAAAATAATATACCTGAACTGGCTTATGAAGATTATAAAAAAGCATGGAGTTTAAGTCATGATGAGTCAACGGCTCTTTCTTATACGGCCAGTCTGTTTATGACCGGCAGGGAAACGGAAGCGATAAAGCTGTTACAGGAATGCCTTAAAAAATTTCCTTCAAACAGAGAATTTCCAAGGCGGTTAAGCGAAGCCTACCTGCAAAGCGGCAAAAGTGCAGAGGCGCTCAAACAATTCGACAAACTGCTTGAAGCTGATTCAAACAATTTTGAAGCTTTATACGAGAAGGGTATTTTACTGGCAGAACTACACGATACCTTAAAGGCGATCCAGTCTTTGGAAAAAGCCTATACCCTGCAACCGCTGCAACTGGTAGGCATATCTCTTGCTAATTTATATGCAGAAACAAAAAACACAAAAGCCGTGGCTCTCTGTGATGAGCTGATAGCGAGGGATACGGCACGTGAACTTACAGATGCCGTGTTTATAAAAGGTATTTATTTTGCCAATACTTATCAGGGTGATCAGGCGCTGGAACAGTTTGAGGAATGTATTAACCGCGACTGGAAATTTACCGAAGCTTATATTGAAAAGGGCATTATTCTTTTTAAAGATAACAATTTCGACGAGGCGCTTCAACCCTTTGCACTCGCTGCAAGAGTTTCTAATACCTATGCGGATGCCTACTACTGGATGGGCCGTTGCTACGAAAGCATCGGCAAAAAGCAGGAGGCACGTGACAGTTATCTTCGTGCCCTGGCACTTGATAAAAATTTTAAAGAAGCAAAGGAATCGTTGAAACGGCTGAGTGAATGATTAATGATTAATTGTAAACGGTTAGCGATTCTAAATATTATACATACCAAGCAAACATATCGTTAATCATTAATAATTAATCATTAATAACTATGCCTATCCTCGCCCCATCGTTACTGGCAGCAAACTTTCTGCGACTGGAAGATGAGTGCCGAATGCTGAATGATAGCGAAGCTGACTGGTTTCACCTGGACGTGATGGACGGACGATTTGTGCCTAATATAAGTTTTGGCTTGCCGGTTATAGAACAGATCCGAACCTGCACAAAAAAAACCTGCGATGTGCACCTGATGATTGAAGAACCGGAGCATTATGCGGAAGCTTTTAAAAAAGCCGGCGCCGATAGGCTAACGATACATATTGAAGCATGCCGCCATCTTCACCGGAATATTCAACAAATAAAAGAACTGGGCATGATGGCCGGAGTGGCTTTAAATCCACATACGCCGGTAGCGTCGTTGCAGGATGTACTAGAAGATATCGATTTGGTTTTAATAATGAGCGTAAACCCGGGTTTCGGCGGACAAAAATTTATTCAACATTCTCTTATAAAAATTAAAGAGTTGCGTGAGGTTATCCAAAAGGCAGGCTTACATGTAAAAATCCAAGTAGACGGAGGCATCACACTCAATAATGCAAAGCTGATAATAGATGCAGGTGCTGATGTTCTGGTAACAGGGAGCACCGTCTTTAAATCCCCTGATCCAAAAGAAACAATAAGATTATTGAAAGGGTTATAGTGTTATATTAACTAAATAATGGAGTTAAGATGCCCAAAGATTTGTTCTCTAAACAAACATCATCGTATTCAAAATATCGTCCTTACTACCCGGTTGAACTATACGAGTATCTTTTACAGTTTGTAAAAACCAGAGATGCCGTTTGGGACTGTGGCACCGGTAATGGAC
>CAXTDO010000101.1:0-11364 GCA_964242315.1 uncultured Flavihumibacter sp. | reverse complement strand
GATCGATTCGAGTCAGACCTTTCTCTCCAGATGTATAACAAAAAAACCAGTGCAGGCATCGGAGCCGGATTTAATAATGTCAATAAAACCGTTGGTAATATCCAGGAAATGTTTCAAAATAATACCTATCGCAATTATAATCCGAACCTGTATAATGTCGGCCGGTTTGGAACCAGCGGTGTAAATAAGAACCATTCTATCGGTGGAGTTTTTACTCACAGCTTTATAGATGTTGCCAACAGCAGGCAAAACAACAGGGTTGCCATCAACTATAATAAATCAGGAACAGATGCTTACCTGACTGATATAAATCTTCAAAACCGAACGGCAATTGACAATCCACAAATTATCCGTGAAGAAGGTGTTCAAAAAACGCTGGGCAACAGGCATGATCTTGGGGTCAATTATGTAAAAACAAACAGCTACAACGATAATCTTAACCTGAATGGCGCATTGAATACAAATAAGGAAGAGGGAAATTCAACGCGGTTCACAGATGTCAGGGACAGTGCAGACCAGCTTCAAAGCAAGAACAATTCTTATACTTTTTTTAATCGTCAATCAGAAACTAAATCTCTGAGCGGAAACTTTTCAAAATCGGTTAGTGACGAACCTCTAAAAAATCTTGCCGTAAATTTCAATGCAAGAGATGGCAACAATACATCAGAAAGGTTTGTCAGGAGCAATTTTGAGTCATTCACTGACCCCGGTAAAAATACAACCTTCAACCGTCTATATAATACGGATAATCATAATTCGAGCCTTGACGGAAACATTAACTATTTGGGCTTAAAAAGGCTTTTGTTTGGACGTTACAATCTTTTTGGTATAGGGCTGACGCTGAATCAATACATTAATTACAACAGGTTTACCAACAATTCTTCGGTCAGAGATTACGACAGTGCAACAAAACAATATGTCATCAACAGCAAAATTTCAAACCGCAATGAAAGGGATTTATTCGAATATTCACCTGGACTGACGCTTTCAAAATCTTCTTTTAAATGGTCTGTCGATCATTATCGGAACCTGAATTTCCAGGTACAAATTGTAGAAACCATAAAGACCGAGAAAAACCGGTCGGCATCGTTTGCTGCCAGAAACCTTGACCGATCGTTTCAATTTTTCAGGCAGGAAGGAAATGCTTCCCACAGTTACACCAGGCGAGATAAATATGAGTACGCGATGAACTTAAATTATTCAAAGAATTTTGAATACCCATCCATAGACCAGTTATATACCATTGTAGATGATATCAATGTCTATGACATTAGAATTGGAAACCCGCACCTTCAAAACCAAACCAATCACTCATTCAACATAAACCTGAACTTCAATACACAAAATCCAAAATCGCCCTATTCAATAAACGGCAGTGCAAATGGCGGTTATAACCGTTCCGTAAACCCGGTAACGGACAGCCTGATCAATGATCTATCTGGTAAAAGGATTTTTTACTACACGAATGCGGATAAAAGTGATAACCTGAATTTCAGTTATAATCTGAATATCTCCAGAAAGTTTGAAAAAAATACGCTTCAGCTTATGTATAACGGACAATTCAGAACTGGTAAAGTTCCCAATTACATAGATAATTTGTATAATATCAGTGAAACAAATAACCTGTTTAACCAGTTTACATTACAGCTAACCGTAGGTTCTGTTCTTGTGGCAACTGCGGGAAAAACTTTTCAGCGTTTCCAGTCCGGGCAAACCGCAGCAGGGTTGAATTCTTTTAAGAACGTCAACAAAATTACCAGGCTTGGGCTCGTAGTAAATTATTCCGGGAATGTATCTTTTAGCAGCACCTTCGACCAGATCGACAATTCAAATCTGCAGAAACCAACGATGCTGTGGAATGCATTTACCAGCTACCGGATCATGAAGGGTCAGGGGGAATTGAAAGCTTCGGCAATGGATATTTTAAAACAGTATCGAAACGTTTCCAATACTGTCAATTCTTACGGTACCAGTACCCGGGTTACAAACGGTTTACAGCAGTTTTATATGTTGACTTTTTCTTACTACCCAAGAAAGTTTGGCAAAACGGAGATTAAGAGCCGGGGACGATAGGGAATCTAAGTTATGCCGGGAGGGAAATGTCGTTAAGATAAGTGAGCTTGAATTCCAATAATGTTCAATAAGCAATAATCAATATTCAATAATCAGATAATAATCATAAGCCGGATCAAACATTGAAAATTGTACATTGAATATTGAACATTTTCTTAAATAACATTGGCCAGGAGGGTTTTCAATCTATTTCGCCATATGGACATTTTATTTCGATCTTTTTTCCCCTTTAAGTTTAACACAAAGCTGGTCTCCCAAATCGTTCCTCCCAGATCTTTTTACTAAATCGCTTTTTCAGTTTTTTATTTCCCCTAACTTGCCGCCGATTTCGGGCAGATTCATGCTTTATTGCGTTTTTTGTTCAGTAACCCTTTTTATAAATTGCATTGCGCCTTAGCCTGTTGCTTATATCGAAAGCAGCGTTAGAACGAAACGAATCTCTTCGTAAGTCATACTTGTTTGAACAAAAGATAACCAATTCTAAAATCTATTTCGAAATGAAAAAGATCTACACTGCTACAATGCAGCGCCTAAGCGTCTGCCTGGTGCTACTGCTTATGATGCAAACCGTGTTTGCACAAAGCCGCGTAATACCGGTAAGGTTACCGATTCGAAGGACGGATCAGGTGTTGCCGGGGCCAGTATTGTGGTGACGGGAAACACAGCCGGAACCACTACCACACAAGACGGCAGCTTTTCCATAACTGTTCAGCCTAATGCCAAATCACTCACTGTTTCGTCAACAGGTTTCGCCACGCAGGAATTCAGAATAGGCTCTGGCAGCGTCATCAACATTTCACTCACTTCCGTTAGCGAAGCGCTGGAGGATGTGGTGGTAATGGGTTATGGTTCACAGAAGAAAAAGGAGGTAACCTCCGCTACGGCTTCTGTTACCCCCGAAGATTTCAGGCAGGGAGGTGCACGCAACCCGTTGGATCTCATCCAGGGTAAGGTTGCCGGACTAGCCATCACAAGAACAAGCAATAACCCAAATTCAGGCGCTGCGATCATTCTGAGAGGAGCGACTTCGTTAGGCGGGTCTAATTCTCCGCTAATTGTTATTGACGGGATTCCGGGTGGAAATCTTGATCTTCTTCAACAGGATGATATTGCTGCCATCGATGTTTTGAAAGACGGTTCGGCCGCAGCTATTTATGGTACCCGCGCAAATGGCGGTGTAATCCTCATCACAACTAAAAAAGGGAAAGAAGGACCAGGCAGATTCGACTATTCAACTTATGTACGCAAAGAATACCTTTCTTCCAGGCCAGACTTACTCACTGCTTCCGAATATCGCGCAAAGCTGGCCCAGAGCATCCCCAACATGGTGGACCTTGGTTCTTCAGACGACATGTACGACGCATTGTTAAATCACGGGAATGTTTCGCAGTATCATAACCTTGCCCTTTCCGGAGGCAGCGCGAAAACAAATTATCGTGCAAGCCTTTTCTACCAGGATCTCCAGGGTATCGCAAAAGAAAGCGGCCGCACCAATTACGGTGGAAGACTGAGCCTGAATCAAAAAGGTATGAACGACCGCCTTTCGGCACAAATCAATGTTGCCACCAATTTCAACAGGGCGAACCTGCTGGGAAGCGGTATCGACTGGGAAAATGCATTGACACGTAATCCTACAGCGCCAATTTACCGGCCGGACGGTACGTTTTCGGAAGATGCAACGATGGCAAATCCGCTTGCACGCCTTGTTCAGGAAACAAGCTGGCGCACTCAGCAGACCACTTCGCTGGACGGAAAAGTGACCCTCGACATCTACAAAGGTCTATCTGCTTCCGTTTTCGAATCCCTCCAGAGAAATTCATATACCGATGACCAGTATCGCACCCTTGCTTCGCGCTCTTCTACAATCACTTACGGTGGAGGCGGATAGGCATACAAGGGAAGTTATATCGAAAATAATTATGCATTCGAACCGACTTTAAATTATAGCCGCGAATTTGGCGACCATTCAGTAACCGGTCTCGCCGGCTATAGTTATCAGTACAATGTTTTTTCGTCATTCAATGTAAACAACACCGGTTTCATCAATGACATTTTCCATGAAGATAATATTGGTGCAGGTACCGGCCTGAACGCGGGAGGTACTTTCAGGGGTGGCGCAGGAAGCGAAAAACAGGATAACAAACTGATTGCATTTTTCGGAAGAGCAAACTATGCATATAACGGAAAATACCTGGCAACTTTCATCATCCGTCGCGAAGGCTCAAGCAGGTTTGGAGCAAACAATAAGTGGGGTAATTTTCCTGCAGCATCTATCGGATGGAATATCAGCCGCGAGAACTTCATGAAAGGCTTTGAGTTCCTCAATAACCTTAAGATCCGCGCCGGCTACGGCATTACCGGTAACCAGGGATTTGCCAACTATTCTTCACTCACCACGCTCAGTACGGGTAACACTTATCTCTATCCTGATGGTGTCTGGAGACAAACTTATGGCCCTGACCGCAATCCGAATCCCGACTTAAGATGGGAAAAGAAAAAGGAATTGAACATTGGTCTCGATTTCGGCATACTGCAAAATAAACTCAGTGGTTCGTTTGATGTGTATCACTGCAACACGGTTGACCTTTTGGGAACCTTTGACACACAGCTCCCAGCATTTGTTAGAAATACCGTTTTGGCAAATGTGGGTACGATCGCAAACAATGGCGTTGAGCTTACACTGAATGCTGTCGTTGTTACAAAAGGCAGCTTCAAATGGGATATGGATTTTACCGGAAGCCACGCTACAAGTCGGCTCACAAAATTCAATGCAACCGGTTTCAGGGGTAGTCCCCAAACCTTTGGAGATATTCCTGGTGCCGGCGCACTCGGAAGAGCTGTTCGTACTGCGGAAGGTGATTTAATCGGAAACTTTTACGGTAAAAGATTTGCCGGCTTCTCCAGCACAGGCGACTGGCTCTTTTACAAAGCGGATGGAACACCAGTTCCATTCAACCAGATAGTTGTTTCCAATGATCCAAAACTTACCGACCTGGCAATTATCGGTAACGGAATTCCAAAATATTATGCTTCCCTCACAAACACTTTTCACTACAAGGGTTTTGACCTGAGGGTTTTCCTTCGCGGCAAATTTGGTTTCGACATTCTGAATGTAAACGAGATCGGTTACGGTAACAGGGTAGTACTGCCAGGTAACGTTTTGAACAGCACTTTTGAAAAACATGCCGCACTCAGAGGTACTTATCAGTATTCTGACTACTATCTTGAAAAAGGCGACTTTGTAAAGTTGGATGAGGTAACCCTCCTATACAATTTCAACGTTAAATCAAATTATATCCGCAACATGAGGCTGTATGTAACCGCACAAAATCTTGCTACCATTACTAAATATACCGGCAACGATCCGGACTTTATCAGCGATGTTTTTTCTAACGACCAGGCTACTGCACCAGGTATGGACAGCCGCGGGCCTTACCCAAGAACCCGCTCATTCCTCATTGGTTTAAATCTTGGATTCTAAAAACAAAGAACATGAAAAAGCAAATTTTCCTTTTAAAATACGTATTCTTCCTTCTCCCACTCCTTGCTGTAAATTCCTGTACAAAGCTTGACGAGAAAGTTTACAGCCGTTACGTGGCAGAAAATTATTACAACACTAAAAACGAAGTCATATCTGCTGTTCTTCGTCCTTATACCCACGCGAATGCCTGGACGACGCCGGGACAAAACGGATGGTGGCGTGTGAGCGAATTATCTGCTGACCAACTTGCCTGGCCTGTAAAAGGCATTGATGGACAGGACGGCGGTAACTGGATACGTGATCACTACCACCAATGGACAAACGACGATGATGCCGTTTGGAATCCATGGAATCTGATGTGGTGGGGTCTCGGTCTTTGCAACCAGCCCATTGAAAACCTTGATAAACGCAGTCTTGAGCAGATGGGGATTACCCAGGCTGAAAAAGATGCGTACGTAGCCGAACTCAAACTCGTGATCCCGGGTGTATATGAAGGATTTTACAAGAGCACAGATCTTCGTAAAAAAGAATGGTTCCTGATCGGGCCGCAATTTGTTTATGGAACAACGACGCCGGTTAACGGAACTACAAACCGGGAATATGCAGGACAGCCATTGATTTTCGTTGACAATGTTCGTAAAAACAAAACACTTACCGCCGGACAGGATCCTAACAGTCTTCCTTCAAACATGACGACGGGCGAAGAAAACAGTGGGGTACGTTTTAATAAATACAAACTGGGTCTTACTACCGATGCAGCGAATTACCAGGCTACTGACTGGGCACTTTATCGTCTTACCTGGGTTTATTTTGCAAAGGCGGAAGCCATCATGAGAAAAAACAACGGTGTGGCAACACAGGCGGCGGTTGATCTGATCAATGCATGTAAAAGTCGTTCCTTTGCGGCTGCTGACTGGGCAACAGAAAGGTATACAGTTGCTACCCTCACAATGGATGAACTATTGAAAGAAAGAGGCCATGAATTTATTTTTGAAGGATTTCGTCGCCAGGATCTTATTCGCTTCGATAAATTTGTGAGCACAGCATGGTGGGATCATACACCATCAAACGATAAAAACGAGGAGCTGTTACCAATTCCGAACAGGCAGATTACGCTCAACCCGGGACTCACACAGAATACCGGATACTAGTGTTAAGTTAAGCATGAAATTGCGCATTTCATTGTAATAGCTAACCTTGTAAGTGTTTATTTACGATTAACATAACACTACTTAATAAATTAATTTTTAATTTTATACTGATGCTCCCGGTTATGCCGGGAGCATTTTGCGTTTCAGGGGAACTTGCGAAAGTAAGCCAGCTATAAAATACCATTGCTGTCATATTTCTCTATAAGGCTTCAAGACGGACATTATTGATATCAAGATTGCAATCCCACAAAATTCACGAATAAAAAAAGTTACGTATCGCGGACTATCTTTCACATTCTATTGGCAATGTTAATCGTCTTAATCATTAAAATGTCGAGTGTATTTCAAATTGATTAATTGACCCGATACACTTTTCGATGATTAACGTTTAATAAGCTTTCCCGATAATAAGAAACCACAACTGTTAAACAGTTTTGTGGACATCCTCTATATCATTCCATTCATCAGAACCGCTTAAAGCCACCTTCGTGCCAGTAGACAGTACCCCTTCATCTATCATCTTTCTGATTTCGTTTAGTGGTTTTGGCCCTTTTGGAAGGCCATTAGGTAACAGGTAATAAAATAAATCTGATGATTTTATTGCGGATTTTGCAGCAATCAATTTAGTAGCTTGTGAAGACAAATTCTTTGTCGCATCCGCAATATTATTACCTGCACTTTTAAACATCTGTTTCAATCTTTCACCATCATCTGTTTTAAACTCTTTTAAAGAGGTGGCATCGTTACCTACCAAGTCAAATTGCAGGTAAGGAGCTTCAGAAAAACCAAGAAACTGTGCTACAAAAACTGTAGGAATGCCTGAACGATTTGAATTATACGTATTTACATTAGCATTATACTTCTCTCTGTTTTGCTGAATATTTATTTCGCAATGAGTAATATTATCCATAAGCCTTTGATACTGATCACTTGCCTTTAAGTTAGGGAACCGTTCAGCAACACCTTGTATTGAAGATAAAACGGCACCTGATTGCTGGTACGAAGCCATTAAACTGGAAGTGTTAGCATCCTGCGAGATCTGAAGTAATGTAAATTGCTCACTTTCCTGATAATTCCTTACAACATCAATCAATTGATTTATCAATGAAAGCTTTTTACTAACGGCCACCTGAACATTCGAAGCTTTTTCCTTTACATTTTGAGATAATTTCTGAAGAGAATTATATGAAATGATAGTCAGTACTACTACTCCAATAATTATAAGAAAAAAAACAATACTCATAGTTTTACATTTATATAGTGAATTATCATCAAAAGAAGTTCTGTTTTTATAATGTTGCATTCGTAAAAAACACTGTCTAAATTTATTGACTGAGTACCTGATGCTGTCAGCATTTAGGTTTTGAAGAATTTAAATTTTTATTTAACGATTCCGGTTTCTGTTCTAAGTATATAAGTAGTGTCGTGTCATACGTAGATTATCTTGTGAAATGCTATCAGGTATTAGCGGATCAAAAACTGACAAGTTTTCTTCCTGATAGCTGATTGCTGACGGCTGATTGCTGACGGCTAATAGCCTAATAAAAGACAATTTGCGAGTGACATCACAGTAGCGAGATTATAGCGCATCAGGTATTTGTATGTAAGTCAATAAAAATCAGGTCCGCCTGCTTTTCTCAAAGCTGTTTCTAATCTTTGGACAAACTTTTCGCCTTCACCACCAAATCCGGTTACGCCAATTCTATGAATGGGCTTGGCAAAATCGTCTACTTTAATTGTAACTTCTGTGCCAATGCTTGAAATTTTTCTCGATGAAATTCCTTGTACAGCATCAACATCGTAGGTTTTCCCTTTGATTGTTATTTTTCCTGTATCAAAAACAACTCTAACACCTGCCTGCTCAAACTCATTTTCATTTACTTTGTGCGAACCGGACATAAAATTTTTAATAACAAAAATTATTAAAATAACTACTCCAATAAATACGATTGTTTCCATTAGTTTTAAATTTACAATGCCTACTCTTTATAAATTCAGTTTTCGGCTCTCCTGTTTTGTATTGAAAGATGAAGAAAATAACAAGTCACATCAGGTACAAAATGAATTTCAAATATGTTTTCCAAGAATTAATTATAGAACCCGTCTCTTTAGATTGACAAACGATCCTGTCCATAATTGCATTGGCTGGTAATTTTTCCAGCAATAAAAATGAGAGCAAATAGTGTTCTTAACGGTAGATGTACTTTCATAAGTTGATGTTTACAGTTAATTAAATTTAATTATTACAGGGTGCTATACCAGATGCATGTTCAGGAACGGCTCTTTACCATTATCATGTTATCGGCATGCGTTACAAATATGACATAATGTGAACCGGAAATTTGTCCTGCCAAGTGGGACAATAAATAAAAAAATAAGTTAGTTAACCGGGTGACGACATTCGGAATTGTATATGCTCGCCGTAGATAGTTATCTGGAAATACAAAGCCAAAAGCGGTGTTAAGTAAAATCAGGATTTATAAACCTGTATGCTGTTTTGATCCGGTGCCGTCAGGTACGCAATATCGGTAACCTCACATACAGATAGACGCTGTCAATTGCGCTGGTAACCGATATTTCGTACCTGACTATGCCGACGCTGACACAATAATTCAAAATAAATTAAAAGCAAAAAGTGCCATTGATTCTATCAGCTTATGTAAAAATTTGAAAACAGTTTATTTTTATATCAATAATATTAAACAATCAAAGATGTACTTAGCTACTACATACCAACGGTTTTTAATTGATTGTTATACGATCGGCATTTTTTTCGTTGTTCTTACCGCTGTCGTAACTTTTGTTGTAACAAAGAAAGGGTGGGACAACTCAAATAGAAAGAGAAAAGGACTTTTATTGACTTGTGTATTTTATGGAATCTTACTTCCGCTATACCCTAAATTATTTGACCAGGACCAAAATTATAAAAATAATTTTTCCGATTACACAGCTTTGTCAAAAAGTCAATTGTATATATACTCAAGACTTAATCCCTATTTCGGTAAATTGGATAACAAATTAAACGGTAAGGACTCCACAAATTTATTAGATGCTATGGACACAGTTACAAGTGTAGTAATGCAACATTTAAATATTGATATAAGTATAGACCAAAAACAACTTGAAGTTAAAACTATTGACATTAAATAAACAGAAGTCCAGCCCATCGCAAAGCCTTCCAGCGTTGGTTGCCCTTTGTTTATTCATTGCATATTAACTATGACAATTATTAAAACGACACTTCCAGCGTATTCCATGCCAAGCGGCAATTAGTACAAAAATGGCGTATCTTAATGCACCATCTGTGATCCGTGTTTCACTTTTGCAACCTATCAGGATTATATTTATGCTTATTTCTACCCTTACTACTTTTAGCCAGCCAAAGCAAACTATTTATAATCATCCTGTTTTGATTAGCGTTATCAAATGTTTGTGACAAACTCAGATTGGTTCCGTTTTCATAGTCCATGTCATTGTGCCCCATATTTACATATATCATGCGATAATTTTCATTCGTCCATACTACCGGATAATAGCCGCTATGCCAGATTTCGTATGTCTTTGGGCCGGTTCCTAATGGGAAGGATGTAGAGTCTATTGATAGCAGTATTTTAATATTCTTATTTTTTCGCAAGTCGTTGTTCCAGCGGTACCATTCATTGGGTGAGGTTCGGAATGTATCGGGCAAACCTCTGGTAACAGGACTTTTCTTATCTTCTATCCGTAAAACGGCTGGGGTGGGGCGCCATGTATTACTGCGGTACTGTCCTGAACCTAAAAATGTTTCATGGTACCAGTTCCAGTTTTGTGGATAAGCGGAAGGGCTAAGGGCAAAGGCGGAAAAATGAAATCCCATCCAGGCTCCTCCATCTTCCATATACGTTTGAAATGCCAGCCGTTGCAGCGAATCATCAGGCCGGGTATCAAGAAAAAGTACTACCTGATAATCAGACAAGAATGAAGGGTTTAGGTTGTTCCAATTATTTGTTGAATCATATATAAATCCGTATTGCTCTGTCATACGCGGAAACCAACTATTAGCTTCATGCACAAAACTGATATGAGCCAGATCTTGCTTACCAGTATAGAAGGCGATAACTTTAAATGGCCGCACTGATTTCTGTGCAGATAAATTGTAAGGTTGGATCATTAACGAAAAGATCGCGTAAAGCAGACGCCAAAAGACAACTGAAAACTTCATGATGTGTAAAATTAATTGTGTTTTTGCCAGAAATAACAACTACCTATTAACTAAATTGTAGCTGTTTAGAAATTACTGATAAAAGAAGAACTTCTATAAAATTTTATCTGCAATCCGTAGTTGGTGATAAAATCTGCAAACGAAGTATAATTAAAAAGGTTCTCTCGGTTAAACCAGGGAATAATTCGTCGTCAAAAAAAGGCACGTCATCGTTAAATGAAAACTGTGATATCAATATTAGTTTGCTGCTTTTTCATCATTAAAATCAGAGCTCAAAAAACACCTGCCAGTTTTAAAGTGGTTGCGCTGTATGAAAATGGCGGCCATCATTTGTCTTATTCAAATTTCGCAAGACATTGGCTTGATTCAGTAGCAGTCTCAGAACATTTTACGGTAGCGTACATTAATAATACGGACAGTAGCACAGATAAGTACTTAAGCGACTTGCGTCTTTTCAT
>CAXTDO010000100.1:0-11430 GCA_964242315.1 uncultured Flavihumibacter sp. | reverse complement strand
AAGTTAAGGAAGAATGATGAACGAATTATAACAGTAGTAGGGTGCGGTGGAGATCGTGACAAAGAAAAAAGGCCACTGATGGCCGATGTTACCTGCGAGCACAGTGATTCTGTAATCTTCACTTCCGATAATCCAAGGAATGAAGATCCCTTAGAGATTTTACAGGATATGCAGGTCGGACTGAAAACATCTTACAAAAGAAAATTCATTGCAATGCCCGACCGGAGGGAAGCCATTAAAACCGCTATTACCCTGGCCGGGCTGTCGGACATTGTGCTGATAGCCGGGAAAGGACATGAAAAATATCAGGAGATAAAGGGTGTAAAGCATCATTTTGATGACAAGGAAGTGTTGCTGGAAATGTTTGTGCTGTTGGACAAGTAGGAATAATAATTAATAATTAATCATTAAAATGTTGTATCACCTGTTTGAATGGCTTAAGAGCATTGGAGTGAAAGTTCCGGGCGGAGCGTTTTTTCAGTTCATTACCTCCAGGGTGCTTCTGGCAGTATTGTTAAGCCTTTTTATTACAACAGTGTACGGCAAGCGGCTGATTAATGTTTTACGGGGCAGGTTGATTGGAGAAACGGTTCGGGAATTGGGCCTGGCAGGAGAATCGATGAAGAAAGGCACACCCACTATGGGAGGCATCATCATCATCCTTGCTATCATTATTCCCACGTTATTGCTGGCTAACCTGACCAAGGCTTATGTAAGATTAATGATCTTTAGTACCATCTGGCTTGGCATGATCGGTTTCATTGACGATTATCTGAAGCTTAGGGCTAAACGAATTGCACAGGAACAAGGCATTGCTTACAGGAAAGGAGACAAAGATGGCCTGGCAGGATGGTTTAAAGTTTTAGGTCAGGTAGTACTTGGCTTTTGTGTAGGCGCTACCCTGTATTTTAACAGCAACACAAAAGCCTGGCGTGAATATACCGGTACCGCAAAACCGGTTGATACAACCGGATTTAAAGTGGTAAAATTTGATGGAAGAGAAAGGCTGTTTGTGGAAGCTAACAAGCCGATTACCACCATCCCCTTTGTTAAGTCGCATGAATTTAACTATTCTACTTTGTTACCGGTTAGTTTAAGAGAGTATACATGGGTGTTATATATAGGAGTTGTAATATTTATAGTAACGGCAGTGTCGAACGGCGCTAACATTACTGATGGACTGGATGGGCTGGCTACAGGAGTAAGTGCGATAATAGGTGCATGTTTGGGCATCTTTGCCTATGCAAGTGGTAACATACGGTTTGCTGATTATCTCAACATCATGTATATACCTAATCTTGGGGAGTTGTCTATTTATATCGGGGCATTGATCGGGGCATGTGTGGGATTTCTTTGGTATAATTCTTACCCTGCGCAGGTTTTCATGGGCGATACGGGCAGCCTGATGCTGGGCGGTGTTATAGCGTCACTGGCAATTATTGTAAGAAAGGAATTGCTGATACCTATATTCTGTGGCGTATTCCTGGTAGAACTGGTTAGTGTGATGATGCAGGTGAGCTATTTTAAGTACACAAAAAGAAAGTATGGTGAGGGAAGGCGTATATTTTTAATGAGTCCGCTGCACCATCATTATCAGAAATTAGGATACCATGAAAGTAAGATAGCAGTAAGGTTTTGGATTGCAACGCTTTTGTGTGTGGTGTTTGCCATAGTAACGATGAAAATAAGATAACAGCGCAAAAGCATTATGGGTAAACGATTGGTAATATTAGGTGCTGGAGAAAGCGGGGTAGGGGCAGCCATTCTTGGCAAACAGCAGGGATACGAAGTGTTTGTATCAGACGGAGCTTTGATAAAGGATCACTACAGGCAGGAACTTGTTTCACTGGAAATAGAATTTGAAGAAGCAAGGCATAACGAAGAAAGAATCCTGCAGGCTGATGAGGTAATGAAGAGTCCGGGCATTCCCGAAAAGAATGATCTGGTAAAAAAAATAAGGGCGAAAGGTATTGATGTCATCAGCGAAATTGAACTGGCCTTCAGGTTTAAAGGGGCGAGTAAGATAGTAGGTATAACAGGCAGCAATGGAAAAACCACTACGACATCGCTTTTATATCATATCTGCAAACATGCAGGTTTGGAAAGCGCGATGGTAGGAAACATAGGATACTCATTTGCAAGGCAGGTGGCACAGGAGCCAAAGGCTTTGTATATAATAGAGATCAGCAGTTTTCAGTTGGATGATATAAAAACGTTTCGGGCGGATATAGCCATACTGACCAATATAACCGAAGATCATCTGGACAGGTATGAATACAATTTTGAGAATTATATAAACAGCAAATTTCGTATCACATTGAATCAAACTGAGGCAGATGATTTTATATATTCTGCTGACGATCCGGTTACCGTGAAATATTTAGACAGGCATTCTATTAAATCTAACTTACTACCATTTACCATGAGAGAAGAAGTAAAATTAGGAGCATTTATTAAAGACGTTAATTTAACCATTACGGTGGTTGATGACGAAACGTTTACCATGAGCGTTTATGATTTTGCGTTAAGAGGCAAACACAATCAATATAACACTATGGCAGCAGGCATTGCTTCATCAAGGCTGGGCATACGTAAAGATAAAATACGTGAAGCCGTTCAGTCGTTCGAGTCACTCGAGCACCGTATGGAATTTGTCGCAACCGTTCGGGGTGTTGACTTTATCAACGATAGCAAGGCTACTAATGTAAATTCAACCTGGTACGCATTGGAGAACATGGAAAGGCCTACCATCCTCATTATGGGCGGTATTGATAAAGGGAATGACTATGCCGAACTCCAGGAACTCGTAAAAGAAAAAGTAAAGGCAATTGTATGCATGGGTTTGGACAACCGGCATATACACGAGTTTTTTGGAAAAGACATAGCCCATATTGTTGATACAAAGAGTGCGGTAGAAGCGGTACAGGAAGCTTTCAGCCTGGCTGAAAAGGACGACATCGTATTATTAAGTCCTGCTTGTGCAAGTTTTGATTTGTTCAGAAATTATGAAGATCGCGGCAAACAGTTTAAGGAAGCGGTGATGAGTTTATAGGGCTGATAGCTGATAGCTAAAGCATAGTAGGATATAAATATGGATAGACTCTTACATAGAACAAAGGGAGACAAGGTAATCTGGTCAATAGTAGTGTTGCTGGCAATAGTATCGCTATTGGTAGTGTACAGCTCTACAGGTACCCTTGCATACCGGATGAGTAAAAGCACTGAATCTTATTTATTTAAACAGGTGGCGTTTATTGCAGTAGGCATTGCCGTTATATATTTTGCGCACCGGGTTAATTATACGCTTTACTCGAGGATATCACTGATATTATTTTTGATAGTAATTCCATTATTAATATATACCTTATTTTTTGGTGTTAGATTAAATGAAGGCAGCAGGTGGATACGGCTGCCTATAATACGTTTAACATTTCAAACTTCAGATCTTGCACGACTGGCCCTGTTTATGTATGTTAGCAGAATGCTCAGTAAGAGACAACAGGTAATAAAAGATTTTAAAAAAGGATTTTTACCCGTAATCATACCTGTTGCCATTGTATGCATCCTTATTGCTCCAGCCAACCTTTCAACAGCTTTGCTGATCGGCGCAACAAGTATGCTACTGCTTTTTATCGGAAGAATAAATACCCGGCATCTTTTACTTGTAACGGGTATTGCACTGGTACCGGTGTTACTATTGATATTAACAGCCGTATACCAGCATAAAACCAATAGTGGCGAGCAGGCGAGGGCAGATACACATAACATGTTAACTGCCCGCGTATCTACCTGGGTAAACAGAGTGGGTAATTTTATGTATGGCGGAAAGGATATTGAAAACGAAGATAATTACCAGATCAACCAGGCTAAAATAGCTATTGCCAAAGGAGGCTGGGTAGGACTCGGCCCTGGAAACAGTCAACAACGAAATTTTTTACCGCATCCTTATTCCGACTTTATATATGCTATTATTATTGAAGAGTATGGATTGATGGGCGGTGCATTCATATTGATTATTTATCTGATTTTTTTACTGAGAAGCATCAGGATATTCAGAAGATGTCCGTATGCTTTTGGTGCATTCCTGGCTTTGGGATTAAGTTTTACACTGGTGATACAGGCGCTGACCAATATGGCGGTTAATGTGAACCTGTTTCCGGTTACAGGAGTAACCCTTCCATTAATAAGCATGGGAGGAAGTTCGTTTTTATTTACCTGTCTGTCAATCGGGATTATATTAAGTGTTGCAAGGAACGTAGAACAACTGGAAGGCTCGGCAACTATTAATCCGAAACCTGTGATGGAATAATGAACAAGAAAATTATAATAGCGGGCGGTGGAACAGGCGGACATATATTTCCCGCCATAGCAATTGCTAACGCGTTGCAGCAATTACAACCCGGCATTGAAATACTTTTTGTTGGCGCCAAAGGAAGAATGGAAATGGAAAAAGTACCCCAGTATGGTTATACAATTCAGGGATTGGATATAACAGGGTATAACAGAAGTTCTTTGATAAAAAACGTAGGTCTTCCGTTTAAGATCATCCAAAGCTTCTTCCAGGTAAGGAAGATACTGAATGACTTTCAACCAGATGCTGTAATAGGAGTGGGCGGTTATTCAACCTATCCCACGCTAAGGTATGCCCAACAGAAAGGCATACCCACTTTTATTCATGAGTCTAATTCATTTCCGGGGAAATCGAACAACATACTTGGAAGAAAGGCTGCCAAAATATTTGTTGCAACAGATGGAATGGAGGTATTCTTTCCTAAAGAGAAAATTGTTTTAACGGGTAATCCTGTGCGGTCTGTTATTCTTAACTCAACTATAAGCCGTGATAATGGAGTGCATTATTTTAAACTGGATCCTCAAAAGAAAACCGTATTATCTATAGGAGGAAGCTTAGGTGCAAGAAGTATCAACGAAGCTATAGCCGCTCATATTGGCGAGTTTTTAAAAAACGACCTGCAGCTTATATGGCAAACCGGCAAACCGTTTAAAGAAAAAGGACAGGAAGTAGCGGAAGGAAAAACCAATGTATGGGTAGATGAATTTATAACAGAAATGGAATATGCTTTTGCAGCCGCCGATGTAGTGATATCCCGTGCAGGCGCAATGGCGATAGCTGAATTATGTGTTGTGGTTAAACCCACAGTGTTTGTGCCTTATCCGTTTGCTGCGGAAGATCATCAGTCGGTAAACGCAAAGGCACTGGTTGCAAGAGACGCAGCATTGATGATATCCGATAGTGAAGCCGGTGAAAAGCTGGTGGCTACGATCATCGCATTAACTAAAGATGAAGAAAAAAAAGCTGAATTAAAAACTAACATCAGCAAGCTCGCATTCAGGGATGCCGATAAGCGAATTGCCGGTGAAATATTAAAATCAATAAATAGCGGGTAGCAATCGGTTTGTACTATTCTTGCTGATAGCGGAAAGCTGATTGCAAAATTTATTATAAAACACTGACAGTTGATACAACTTGGCGACATAAAGAAAGTTTACTTCATTGGTATCGGGGGCATAGGCATGAGTGCCATAGCCAGGTATTTTCATTCCCGGAATGTTGAAGTGAGTGGCTATGATAAAACATCCACTGTTCTTACAAAAGCTCTTGAAGAAAGCGGTATTGCCATACATTACGAAGACGATGTTGACCTTATTCCCTTAGATGTACAACTGGTAGTATTTACACCCGCAATTCCGGAAGCACATAACGAATTGCAATACTACCGGCAACAGGGTGTTACGATGATGAAAAGAAGTGAAGTGCTTGGAATTATCAGTAACGGCTCGTTCAACATCTGTGTTGCAGGCACACATGGTAAAACAACCATCAGTACCATGATAGCGCATATTCTTCGCCATAGCGGATACGGATGCAACGCTTTTCTTGGTGGTATATCCGGTAACTATGATACTAACTTCTGGAGCAGCGAGCGTAATGTTTCCGTTATAGAAGCCGATGAATACGACAGGAGCTTTTTGAGGTTACATCCTGATGTAGCTATCATCAGCGCAATGGATGCAGATCATCTGGATATATACGGAACAGAAGATGCCCTGCAGCAGGCTTTCATTGAATTTAGCCAGAAAGTAAAGCCGGAAGGATTACTGATTACCAGGTTCGGATTACGGAGAAGAAGAAAGCTTGTTGCTGACAACAACCTTACTTACAGCCTGCAGAACGAAGCCGCTGATATATATGCTGCCAATATCCAAATGAACAACGGCAGCTATACATTCGACGTAATGATGAAAGATAATATGCTGAACGATGTTGCATTGAATATGGGTGGCATGTATAATATTGAAAATGCGATAGCTGCCATAACGGTAGCCTCGCAACTGAAGATAGAGAATGATAAAATTAAGGCAGCAGTAGATGCTTTCAAGGGTGTAAAACGAAGATTTGAGTACATAGTAAAGAATGAACAAATTGTTTATATAGACGACTATGCGCATCATCCGGAAGAATTAAAAGCATTGCTTACGGGTGCCACTACGTTGTTTCATGGCAGGAAATGTACAATAGTTTTTCAGCCACATCTTTTTAGCAGAACAAGGGATATGGCTGATGAGTTTGCGCGAAGTCTTGATCTTGCTGATGAGGTAATATTGTTGCCAATTTATCCTGCAAGGGAACAACCCATAGAAGGTGTTACGTCAAGAATGATCTTAGACAGGATGGCAAATAAAAATAAACGGCTGATGACAAAAGAAGAAGTATTGAAATATTTAAAAGAAAAATTTATGCCGGCCCTGAACAAAGAATTTGGTGAAGTAATCATCACCGCCGGCGCAGGAGACATTGACGGGTTAGTACAGCCGATGAGGGAAATAATTAACCATTAATCACTAAATACATCCACCATCCGTTAATAATTAATCATTAATAATTAACCATTAAAAGTGCGTTTGAAAAAAAATATCATAAACATATTGCTTCTGGCGCTTTGGATAGTGCTGGGATCATCTGTTTTGGTATTACTGGTGGCAGCGATCAATATAAAAAATCACAAATTATGCAGAGGCATTGAAATAGAAATTGACGGAGCTAAAGAAATATTTTTTCTTAATAAAGCCGATGTGCTGAAAATTATTGCCGATGAAGAAGGCATTGCTAATCCTGCAGGTAAAGCTATTACGGGTTTTAATCTGCAAAAACTGGAGGCGGTGCTGGAAAGAAATGTTTGGGTAAGAGACGCAGAACTTTTTTTTGATAACAACCTGTTGCTGCATATAAACATCCTGGAAAAGGAACCTGTAGCAAGGATTTTTACAAACGCCGGTAGTTCATTTTATATAGACAGTAGTGGCAGCATCATGCCTTTAAATAATAAATTGAATGTAAAGCTTCCTGTGTTTACCAGTTTTCCGGAAGATAAGAAGCAGTTGGCAGGTAATGACAGCATATTGTTAAAGCAGATTAAAAATTTAACGATGTATATGCTTAATAATAAGTTCTGGCTGGCACAGATAGCACAGGTAGACATTACCGCTGATGGTAATTTCGAGATAGTTCCAACGGTAGGCAATCATATCATTGAATTTGGTGACGGAGAAAATTATGAAAGCAAGTTCAAAAGATTGATGCTTTTTTACAGGCAGGTGCTCAGTTATACAGGCATCAATACTTACAGCAGGATCAGTGTACGGTACGACAGGCAGGTAATAGGAACAAAAAAAGGAATGGTTACAAAAATTGATTCGGTGCAGGCACTAAGAAATATTCAAAAAATGATTGAAGAAGCGAAGAAAACCTCTGAGGATTCTATTTATGCCCCATTGGAAAAGAACACAGCAACGGTTATGGCAACGGACTCCATGATAATGGATGTAAAAATCGATTCAGCGAATGAAGTGCAAAGCAAACCGCTATCCATTAACAGTATGCTGAAAGCAGGAGCAGTTAAGAGCAAACCTGTTGCAGTAATTAAATCATCAAAAAAAATGAATCCGCAAAAAGGTGAAAGTAAGCAGGTAAAACCGGCAGCAATTAATATAAAGCCTAAAGCGGTAATGAATAGAATAAAAAATTAAACAAAAAGAAACTGATGATCCCTCTGTATGGATGATAATAAACTGTAGAGATGGCTCAAAGAAAATATCCACAAAAAAATTTAAAACAACTATGAACAGCGAACAACCTATAATCGTAGGACTCGATATCGGCACTACGAAAATAGCTGCCATAGCAGGTCGCAAAAATGAATTCGGAAAATTAGAGATCCTGGGTTTTGGCCGCGCTAATTCAAATGGTGTGAAACATGGCCAGGTGTTAAATATTGACGAAACAATAAAATCGATACGGGTAGCGCTTGATAATTGTTTTGCTTCCAATCCAAATCTTGAGATAAGTGAAGTTTATGTAGGTATTGCAGGTCATCATATCAAAAGCCTGCAAACAAGAGGTGATATTGTACGCCACGATAATACGGAAGAAATTACCCAGCGCGAAATCGACCAGTTAGTTGCCGATCAATATAAAACATATATTCCTGCCGGCGATCAGATCATTGATGTGATACCCCAGGAATTTACTGTTGATAATTTTCAGAATATTCCTAATCCGATCGGTTACGGTGGTGTAAAAGTAGGCGCCAACTTTCATATCATTACCGGTGATAAAAATGCTATCCGCAACATAAACCGGGCGGTAGAAAAAAGTGGTTTAACTACCAAGGATATGGTATTGCAACCATTAGCCTCAGCTAGTGCGGTAATGGGCAATGAAGACATGGAAGCGGGTGTTGCCATTGTGGATATCGGTGGCGGAACCACTGACCTGGCGGTGTTTTATGAAGGGATATTAAAGCATACTGCTGTGATACCTTTTGGCGGAGAAAATATCACCAACGATATTAAAATGGGATTGGGAGTATTGAAAACACAGGCCGAACAAATGAAAGTTCAGTTTGGCTCTGCACTGGTGGATGAAGCAAGGGCTAATGCATTTATTACAATACCCGGTTTGCGCGGAATGCCTGCCAAAGAAATTAGTGTTAAAAATCTTGCTAATATCATACAGTCACGCATGAGCGAGATCATGGATTTCGTTTCTTATCATTTGAAACAGGTTGGATTAAATAACGGCATGCTCAATGGTGGTATCGTTTTAACAGGTGGAGGATCTCAATTAAAACATCTGATACAGCTTACCGAATATGTTACCATGCTGAATGCAAGAATGGGGTTCCCTAACGAACATCTCGCCGGTGGTCATATTGAGGAACTGGCTAAGCCTACTTACTCAACCTGTGTTGGGTTAATTCTTAAAGGTTATAGTGACTATGAACACCATCGGAAGCAGTTTGAAAATAATTTCAGAAAAGTAGAAGTGCCTGAAAACCTTAAGAAAACTGAAGAAACCCCTTCTCCTATTATCACGCAGGAATCTGTAAGCCATGAAAGAGTGAGAAACCGCAAAGGCCTTAAAGATTTCTGGGGAAAGTTTAAGGATAGTATCATAGATCTGTTTAAGGAAGAGGAAGATCAGCATTTATAATGCAGTGTGTGAATTTTAAGTATGTAAGGCATCAACAATATTTAATGATAGCAATTAAGGTCAATTACTATAATATTCAATATTCAATATTCAATGTTCAATTGTCAATGTTCAACGAAATACCAACATCGTATCATGTAAAAGGCTTTTCATTGAGAATTGAATATTGAGAATTGAATATTGAAAATTAAGTTTTGAGAGTTGAATATTGAGAGCTGAATATTGAACATTTTTTAATAACTAATTAATACATCGATAAAGCCGCAACATCCGGCCACTTGTTAATCCATCCCATGGAAGCTATATACATTTACCTCCCGCAAATTGGGATAAAAACTTAAACTATGATCCATTTTGATTTACCAAAAGAAAAATCATCTATACTGAAAGTTATAGGTGTTGGTGGTGGCGGCAGCAATGCAGTTAACCACATGTTCAACCAGAATATCGACAACGTTAACTTTATAATTTGCAATACGGATGCTCAGGCAATAGCCCAAAGCAATGTTCCCAACAAGGTTCAGTTGGGGCCGCACCTTACGCAGGGTCTTGGCGCCGGCGCCAATCCTGAGATAGGCAAGCAGGCTACGGAAGAAAGTCTGGATGAAATAAAACGCATCCTCGAGGTAAACACAAAGATGGCTTTTATTACCGCCGGTATGGGCGGCGGTACGGGAACAGGAGGTGCGCCTATCATTTCAAAAATTTGCAAAGACCTGGGCATTCTTACCGTTGGAATTGTAACTACGCCTTTTGCTTACGAAGGAAAAAAACGGCAGCAGCAGGCAGAGGAAGGCATTGAACAGATGAAAAAGTATGTAGATACTTTATTAGTGATCAGCAATGATAAATTGCGTCACCAGTTTGGCAATTTAAAAATGAAAGCCGCCTTTGCAAAGGCTGATAACGTGCTGGCCACGGCAGCCAAATGTATTACAGATGTAATCAATAGCACCGGTCAGATTAATGTTGACTTTGCAGACGTATGTACCGTAATGCGTGATGGTGGCGTAGCAATACTTGGAAGCGCTGCAGCAGAAGGCGATACAAGGGCGCAGAAGGCAATTGAGGAAGCGTTGAATTCGCCATTGCTGAACGACAATGATATCCGCGGCGCTAAATGGATACTTATTAATATCAATTCTTCGGAAGGCGATCACGAGTTTACCATGGATGAAGTGGAGATAATTCAGAACTACCTGTTAAGTCATGCAGGTCAGGATACCGATGTGATACTTGGTTTAGGATATGACAACACCCTGGAAAGAAAGATCGGAATTACCCTGATAGCAACAGGGTTTGAGCATAAAACACCTTTCTACAAAAAGGATGATAAAACACCCGAACCCAAACAGGAAGAGAAGATTGTAATGACTTTGAAACTACCCGGTGAGGAAGATAAGTCTATTAAACAATCGGTACCAGCTCTGGAAGAAAAGAATGAAACGGTTCCTGTAGAAACAAAGCCGGTTATTCAATTCCACAAAGAAGAACTTACTCCACAGCAGCAGGTATTAATGCCAAAGCTGGTGGAAAACCAGGTAGAGAAGCCACCTGTACCCCAGGCTGTAAAACCTGCTGATAAAACAGAAGTTATAGAGCGATTCGAATTGCATTATGATGAGCCCACAGAAAATATGCCGGTTGTGCTGATAACACCGGCACCGGTTGCAGAAGATCATAAACTTACCGGCACCTATGTGTCGCAACCTGAAAAAACAGAACGGCCTGCACAGGAAAAGAAACAGCCTGCATCGCAACATTCAGCGCCACAGGTTCAGGTTATATCCGGCGGATACCTGGCAAAGCCGTCAAATATTTACGCAGAACAGCCATCATCCGGTAACAATGCGCCGGTTCCACCTAAAAAATCTGCCGTTGTAACAAAAGAAGAGTCCGCATTGGACATGCAACTGATT